>JAISGL010000477.1 GCA_031263125.1 Opitutaceae bacterium
GTGTTTTTGATCTCCGTTGAGGATGCCGGCAACGTGGTTCAACGCAGGAATATCGTGGAGGGCAGCAAGGACCTGCACGATGATGTCCCGAACACCAAGAGCACCGGCCATTTTATTGATGGCGCAACGAAGTGATGGGTGAATGGATGACAATCCCTGCATGATCATACTCTCACAATTGCACTTCACGATGCCCGTGGCCCCGTGGTTCATAGATGCCGCCGCCGGCTTCATCGGCCTTTTGGTGGCCGTGGCCGCCATCTGGCTTCAATGGAAACACTTCAAAAAAACCCATCCCGTGGAGCAGAATGTCAAAAGCATCCGGGCGCCGTTCGGGCAGGCGAGCAACTACAGCCGTTGGAAAAACCTGTACTGGCGTGAAGTTCGCGCCACCTTCGCCCTTGCGTTGATATCGCTGTTCATGGTGGGCGGGGTGGTCTTGCTGCGAGGTGAGGTCACCATCGCCTCCATCGCGTCGGTTGTTTTCTGGATCGGCATGTTTTTTTATAATTTATGGGTTGCCCAATGGTACGCGTGGCGGCTCAGTACAAAACGCAAACGTTAAACGGAGTTAATCTTTTGTTTTCCCAAACATTCTTGAAATTATGAAACGGTTATATAAAAAATGCCTCAGGGCGTTCCTTGTGGCCCAACTCGTTTGCGCCGCCGCAATCCTTGTCCAGCCCGTGCAGGGTCAGATCCCGTCCGCGCCACAAACAAACCCGCCCAATTTTAACTCGGACTTGTACCGTGTTGACAAACAACTCGTCGAGCCGCCCGGCAAGGTGGGTGAGATCGCCCGTTACCGCATACACATTGATGCGCTGGGTGATATTGACCAGGTGCGCATATTGGAAAATCTGCCCGACGGCCTCGCGTTCGTCGATGTCCAGCCCGCTCCGTCCGAGACCAGTGGCAGCGCCCGCATGTGGGTGTTTGACAACATGACCCGGGGCACTTCGCAGGACATCAATATCACCGTCCGCCCCACGAAAGACGGCTGGTTTGTCACCGATACCAAGGTGGCGGTGATTCCCGTCGTTTCGCTCCCCATTTTTGCGGGCGAACCCAGGCTTGAGCTTGCAAAAACAGGCCCCTCGGTTGCCGAGCTTAATGATGATATTGCCTTCGAATTGGTCGTCACCAACGTCGGCACCGCGACGGCTTCCGACGTGATTGTCACCGACACGCTTCCGGCGGGTCTCTACGGACCCGACCGCAGTAACAATGTCATTACGCACAAAATCGGCGATTTGCCCGCAGGGGAAAGCCGCGTCATCAAGGTGCCGGTCAAGGCCGCGGTGAAAGGCGAATGGGACAATCGTGCAAACGCGTATTCCACGCAACTCGTGCAGGCCGACGTGTCGGCGCATGTTTCCATTGTTGAATCAAAACTGACCCTGGGCAAAACAGGCCCGGCGCAGTCGTTTATCTTTGGTGAAACCACCTATGTCATAACCGGGCGCAATGATGGCGACACCGTGCTGACCAACATCGCGCTTGTGGAGGCATTGCCCGCGGGCGTCGTGTTTGTCCGCGCATCTGAAGGTGGCCAGCAACGCAGCGGCCAGGTTGACTGGATCATCCCCGAACTCACGCCCGGACAGCAATTCACGCGCACGGTGACGATCACCACGCAGGCCCCGATGGTCACGGATTTGACGGCCACCGCGACCCTGTCGACCGGGCGCCGCGTGAGCGCCTCCGCCCGCACGACTTGGGAAGGCGCCCCCGGCGTGCTCACTGAAATTGTTGACGATGTCGACCCCGTGCGGGTGGGCGGACGCGTTGTATATACGGTTAAGATTACCAACCAAAGCCCGATGCGCCCCCTCACGAGCGATGCCACGCTGACATTCTCTCCCAACATCCGTATTTTTGAAGTCACCAAGGGAGTCAAGGCGACGATTGACGGGCAGCGGGTATCCGTCAAGGGCATCGCGCTCAAGCCGAGGGGTGTGTTCACCTTCAGGGTTACCGCCGAGGCCGTCGAGGCGGGCATGGGCGGCGCCCGCTTCGAGTTCGGCGCCGGCTTCCTGCCGCGCCCGGTCGTCAAGGAGGAGACGACGTATATATACTGATCAGCAAAGCGGCGCGGGCTTGCCAACGCCGCTTTTATCTGGAGTCTGGCCGAAATCGTGATAAATCCATTTTATGAAAAATAGAAAAACACACGCCATAATGATAAAGGCACTGGCTGTCATCGGGCTTTTGGGAACTGCTTGTGTGATATTCCATATGCGCTCCAATTTGCGAATATCATCGCAAGGCGCCCCCATTATGCCGGAAAAATTGGAGCAAGCGCATGCGGACCATACGACTGCCGTTCTCGTGGCGCCCGAACTGTCTGTGAGCGAAAACCAGCTTCCGCCTGCCATCACTCCGGCTTTGGCCGAATCGCAACAACCCGTGGAGCGTCGCAACTCGCTGATGCCGAATGCGGTGGTTTTGCCGCTCAACACGGTGCTGCGCAACGTTGCCGCCCCCGTGTCCAACTGGCGCGAATTCAAGCCGGCCTCGATCAGCATCGAACCCAGGGCCGGGCTGGAATTTGAATTTGAGATGAGCAGTGTGCGCACGGAGCACGACCGCACCATATGGACCGGGGAAAATCCCGATCTCCCCGGCGCATTCCTGGTCTCGGTGGCTACCGAGACCGACTGGCAGGCCGTGCTCAGCTATGGAAGCCCTGTCAAAGGCACTTTCAGGATTCAAGCCTCCGGAGACAAGGCGGCGGTCTCGGAGCTGTCGGGCGACATTTCATGCGGTGTGCCCGGCCATGCGGCGGCAGGTGATTTTGCCGCGTTGGGAGACGATACATTGGCGGGGAATCTCAATCCGGATGGCGACATGAGCGCCGCCATGGCAGCCGCCGGGGGTGTTTATACTGTGGATGTGCTGTTCTTCTACGATCACGATACGGTCATCTTTAATACTCCGGCTAAAGTGAAAAGTTGGATGATTGCTGATATCGAATCCGCGAACCAGATACTGCAATACAGTCTGATTAATACCTTCAGGTGGCATTTTGTCGAGTGTTATGAGGTGCCTCAGTATGCCAGGCCCGCCGGCCTTGAAGGCGATATCAACTTGATGAGGGACCAATCCACGCAAGTTGGAGGTTTTATTGAGCTTAAGCGCAAACAGCATCATGCCGATCAATGCCAGTTATGGGTCAATTCCAGCCGGGGTGACGGATATGCCGGGATGGCCGAGGTGCTCGGCGTGTATTCCGTGGTGCTCTCCGATTATGGCTATATGACTGTAACGCATGAGTTGGGGCATAATTTTGGATGCCAGCACGACCGGCTTGAAAGCAGTTCCGGCGCGCAGGACGACGATCGGAAGTATAACTATGGCTGGAGCATCAAGGAGAAGGACCCGGAGGATGAGTCAAAGGAATTATATTTTGGCACCGTAATGTCATATGCCACAACCTCCAGATATAATTATTTTAGCAATCCGAACCTTTATGTATATGAATTTATGACAAGTTCTACATATTTCATAGGAGTTCCAACCAATGAGCCGCAGGCCGCGTATAATGCCTTGGTCATGCGCGGCAATGGTCCTTGGATGTCCATTGTGGGTGATGCTCCCGCGCCTCCCAGTATACTGGCCCAGCCGCAATCCGTGACCATGAGTGTCGGTTCCTCGGCCACGCTCAGGGTCTATGTCAGCTCTCCCGTCAAGGCCGGGAACGTTCGCTATCAATGGCGCAAAGGCATGTCGGCGCTCACCGGGGCGACATCGGATTCCCTTGTTATTCTGGCAAATTCGATCAACGATAATGGTATATATTATGTTGATATTACAAATGATTCGGAATATGTTGTGACAAGCAACCCTGCCATGGTGACTGTCACGACAATGCCTGTTCCGACAACCTATTCTGATACATCAGGCGGCGGCGCGCCGAGCCTTTGGTATCTTTCCGGAATATGCCTTTCGTTCGCGGCTTGGTTGTTCAGGCGCAAAAAATAACCCCGGAAACGTGAGGAATAAGGGGATAAGGGAGTGAGGGAATAAGGGATAAAACCCTCATCCCTTATCCCTTATCCCTTTTTCGCAGCAGATGCGCAAAAACGGATTGATGCGAATCTGGCACAACAATAACAATTCCACCCTTGCAAACCCCGGAACACAGTATTCAGGCGGCCAAAAACAATCCAGATGCGCCGCCGCGACGCAAAAAAATCCTCGCGATCCAGTATTCGCAGACCGGACAACTCGCCGCCGTCATGGACGCGCTTCTCGCGCCCCTCGCCCAAGCCGCGCGGGACGGGCGCGTGGACATGCACCGCGAAATCCTGCGCCACGCGCCGGGCCACGAATACCCCTACCCGTGGCCGCTGTGGCGGTTCATGGACACGTTCCCGGAAACCGTCGCGGGCGATCCGCCGCCGCTCGCGCCGCTCAGCACGGAATTGCGAAACGCCGCTGACTTCGACCTCGTGATCATCGGTTATCCCGTGTGGTTCCTTTCGCCGCCGCCCGCGCTCACGGCGTTCTTGCGCGGCGGCGAGGCGCGCGGGCTTCTGCGCAACCGCCCGGTCGTCACCGTCACCGCGTGCCGCAACATGTGGCTCATGGCGCAGGAAAAGGTGAAGGAGCTTTTGCGCGAAACTGACGCGCGGCATTGCGATCACGTCGCGCTCACCGACCGGGGAAACGCCTTCGCCACCTTCATCACCACGCCGCGCTGGTTGCTCACCGGACGCAAAAACGGCTTCTGGGGACTGCCCCCCGCGGGCGTGCCGGCGGAAAACATCGCCGCGTGCTCGCGCTTCGGATTCGCGCTGCTCGCCGCGCTCGGGCGCGACGCCGAGCGTCACGCGTCCGAAACCGCCCCGCTCCTCTCCGGCCTGCGCGCGTGCGCCGTGGACAGCCGCCTGATCGCGAGCGAGCGCATCGGCATCCGCAGCTTCCGCGTCTGGTCAAAAATCCTCCGCGCCAGCGGGCGCCCCGGCGCGCCGCTGCGCCGCGCCGCGCTGTTTCTCTACACGGTGTTTTTGCTCGCCATGATCGTCACGATCGTGCCTGCGAGCATGTTCATCAAAACATTGCTTCGCCCGTTGTTGCGCGCAAAGCTCGCCCGTTTAAAACACTGTTACGAACAACCATCGGGGTCGGGCGCCGAACGCCTTTCCCTGTTTTCCTCCTCGCAGCCGAATCCATGACCCAGCCCGTTTACATCACGCAAACCGCCTCCTTTTTTCCACTCGACGCCGTGGACAACGACCGCATGGAAGCCGTGCTCGGGCAGGCCGGCCCGCGTCCGTCGCGCGCCCGCAAAGTCACGCTTCGCGGCAACGGCATCCGCTCGCGTCACTACGTCATCGACCCCGCCACCGGCGCGCCGCGCTACACCAACGCGCAACTCGCCGCCGAGTCCGTGCGCCGCGTCGCGCGCGACGCCGGTTTCGACCTCGCCTCGCTCGCCTGCCTCAGCGCCGGCACCACCATCGCCGACCAAATCATCCCCGGTCACGGCCTCATGGTTCACGGCGAACTCGGCGCCGACCGCCTCGGCCCGTGCGAAGTCGTCACCACCGCGGGCGTCTGCTGCGCCGGCGCGACCGCGCTCAAATACGCCTGGCTGGCGCTCCGCTCCGGCGAGCACGCCAACGCCATCGCCTCCGCCTCCGAAGTCGCCTCGCTCATGATGCGCGCCACGCGCTACGCCGCCGAGACGCGGCGGCAGGCCGACGCGCTCGAGGCGCAGCCCGAGCTTGCCTTTGAAAAAGACTTTTTGCGCTGGATGCTCTCCGACGCCTCCGGCGCGTTTCTCCTGCAAACGCAACCCGCGCCCGCGTCCGCCGCCACCGCCGCGCCGAGCCTGCGTATTGACTGGGTGGATACATTTTCCTACGCCGGCGAAATGCCTGTCTGCATGTATGCCGGCGCCACGCGCAACGCCGACGGCTCGCTCAAAGGCTGGCTCCTCCACGACCACGACTCGCTCGGACGCGAATCCGTCTTCGCCGTCAAGCAGGACGTGCGCCTGCTCAACGAAAACATCGCGGTCTGCACCATCGAAAAACCACTCGCGCAAATCATCGCCCGCCGCTCCCTGCGCGCGGACGAAATCGACTGGTTTCTCCCGCACCTCTCGTCGGAATATTTTCGCGGCCCCGCCGAACGCGCTCTCGAAAAAATCAATTTCGTCATTCCGCGGGAACACTGGTTCACAAACCTCTCCACGCGCGGCAACACCGGCTCCGCCTCGTTCTACGTGATGCTCGACGAACTCGCGCGCGGCGGGCGCATCCGGCGCGGACAAAAAATCCTCTGCTTCGTGCCGGAGTCCGGCCGCTTCAGCACGGCCTTCATCCATTTGACCGCCGTGTGAGCCAAAAAAACGTCCAGCCAAAAAACACCCGGCCAAAACCGCCATGCGTCCCGACGAAGTCCCATCACAAAGCGCAACCATCTACGAAGGCGCGACCAAGGCCGCCTACGTTGTCGGCCCCGACGGACGCTACACCATCGTGCCCAACGGCGGTGACGAAGCCGAGGTCGCCGTGACCGAGGAAGCCGTCGCGTGGTTCGGCCAGATGGCCGAAGCCGCGCGCCTCCGCGCGCTCGCCGGCGAGACAAGCCCGCTCGAATACCACATGTACCGCCAGCGCATGGACGTGCCCACGCTCGCGCAAGCCACGGGCTTCTGGCGCATCACGGTGCGGCGGCATTTGCGCCCGGCGGTTTTTGCAAAACTGCCCCGCAAAAAACTCGAACGCCACGCCATCGCGATGGGAATCGCCGACCCCGAACAACTCCGCTCCATCCCCGCTTGAACACCACCATCGCAACATCCAGTGCGGCCCCCGCCGCGTCCACATTTCAGCATCTGCAAAGCGCGCACTGCGAAAGCGGCGTCATCACCTCGCTCCTGCGCCACGAAGGACTGCCGATCACCGAGGCGATGGTGTTCGGGCTGACGTCCGCGCTTTCGTTTTGTTATTTCCCCTTCGTCAAAATCAACCAGCTCCCGCTCATCTCGTACCGCATGACGCCGCGCTACATCCTGAACGGAATCCGCCGCTTGCTGCGCGTGCCGCTGCGCTACGAAACCTTCCGCGCGCCCGCCGACGGCACGCGCCGGCTCGACGAATTGCTCGCGCGCGGACGCCCCGTCGGCCTGCAAGGCTCGGTTTATTTCCTGCCGTATTTTCCGGTCAACATGCGCTTCCACTTCAACGCGCACAACCTCATCGCCTACGGACGCGACAGTGCGACCGGCGAGTATCTCATCAGCGACCCCGTTTTCAACACGCCCACGCGCAGCGCGCCGGACGCCTTCGAACGCGCGCGCTTCGTACGAGGCGCGCTCGCGCCGCGCGGGTTGATCTACCACATCGACGGCGCGATTCCCGACAAGGACATCGCGCAAGTCGTGCCGCTGCTTCGCGCCGCGATCCGCAAAAACGCCTTCATGATGCTCTGGATGCCGATCCCCTGCGTGGGCACGCCCGGCATACGGCTGCTCGCCTCGCGCGTGCGCCGCCTGCCCGCGCAAAAGCAGCCGGATTTCTGCCGCCGCTTTGCCGGGCACATCGTGCGCATGCAGGAGGAAGTTGGCACGGGTGGCGCGGGATTCCGCTTTTTATACGCGGCGTTTTTGCAGGAAGCCGCCGTGTTGTTAAACAAGCCGGCGCTGCACGAACTCTCGCTCGAACTCACCGCGATTGGCGATGAATGGCGCGTCTTCGCGACGCACGCCGCGCGCCAGAACAAAGGTCGCGCGCCGCTCGACCCGCCCGCGCTCGCCGCCACCCTCGCCACCCTCTCCGCAAAAGAGCGCCTGTTTTTCAAAAAACTGTGGAAGGCGGTGTGATTTTGTCTTGCACCGGTTGTATTAACAATAACATTGGATTTTATTAACAACATATGAAATCATTCATACCGCATATAATAATGGTGATTTTGTCGGGATTCGTCCCTGCGACTGTTTCGGCAGCCGGTTTGACGGCTCCTCAGATAACCTACGCCTATCCGGGAACGGTCATATATGATCAGTCTCAGGTGGCCACAATCCTGCCCGTGCGAAATTTGAACATCACGATCGAGGGGAGGTTTCCGGATTATTGGCGCCAAAGCGGTTCACGTCCGAAATTCGGATGGCGGGCGATTGATTTGCTGCCGGGAAAATATAAAATCAAAGGCTCATTTTATGAAACGTATGGCAATTCGTCGCGTTCCAGTGCGGAGCCATGCGAAATCGTGATAGATGTCGCTCCGGGACGGCTTTATAAAATCCACTATTCGTCGGCAGGGCGTTCGTGGAATATGTATATTAATGAGGATGTTTCCGACTCTCTGAAGGAAAACATCGCGAAAGGCCGGGAGGAAGCCATCGTCGCACTCAAGGCTGTGCCTGAATCCACTGTGAAAAAAAGCGATCCCGTGGGGGGAATCCGGCAAGCCGTCGTAATGCTGCCAAAAGACACGGACCTTTCAAAGGTTGAGGCGGCCCTTTTAAAGGCGCTGGCGGCTCGAAAATGGACCGTGGACAGCCAGAAAACAGGCGAAATCACCGCTCATTATACAAGGGGGGAAGACACGGTCAAAGTTCTTGTCAAATACACACAAACCCAGTTTGATATTTATTGTCCGGATATTTCGCAAAACTGGCTCAGCGGAATAATAATAAATGCAAAACGTAATCTTGGAATAAAAAAGTAACAGGGAAGGGTGGCTGGGGAGCGCAAATTTGCCGGCGCATGCCGCGCCTTTGGCGCGCAAGTCATCGCTCTCGATGCCAGGGCATTTTCAAAAATACCATGGCCGTAAAAGTGTCGTGTGCGACAACACCTTGGGTTGCCAGCCCGTGGGTTTGGAAACACAAAGCAGTGTGCGCATCACTCCACAGGCAAGCTGCCTGTGCCACTCAATCCGCTTCGCGCTTTTCAGGCTGAATGGATAATGGCGCGCCCGTTTGCTTACGGCGCCACGTTGCGGCCATCGGTCACTTTGCCGCCCGCGATGGTCACGGCTTCGGTGACGTAGCGGCTCGACCAGTAGGTCCACTTGGCGTTGTCGGTCGTGATGGCCG
>JAISGL010000160.1 GCA_031263125.1 Opitutaceae bacterium
GTTATCGCGCAGGGCATGTAGTGCCGAACACCCTCTATCCATGCGGGGGATTCTTGTGCGATACTGCCGGGCATGTTTCTACGTCGCAAAACCAAATCCGTCCGGGGAGCCGGTTACAGCTATTGGAATCTTTGCCGCACGGTGCGCACGGCGCGAGGCCCCCCTGCCTCATCCGTAACGTAATGTAGTGCCGAAAATCGACCTTTTAAAATGGTAACACGTTGATTATCAATAATCGGACTTGTTGAACTGCGGAACTCGGGTTAGCTGATGTTACGCAGGCGATTTTTAGGCAAGGCAGATTCGCCGAAACCACCGGGAGAGAGAGACACGGGCGACAAACGCAGCGGTCTCGCGGCGAAATCGCCCTACCCAAAAATCGCCTGCCGTATAACATCATCATCAGCCTTTAAGTCATAAATCATTAAATCTTAAATCCCTTTATCGCTCGCAGCAGTCCTCTCATGTAATAGCGCACAAATTATTGGTATATAAAAAATTGCATACTTTTTTTCATCAAATTTAAGAGCGCCTATTATTTTTATCTTGCACCTGTATCTTGTACCTGTCCCTATTAAATTTGCCCTATTTGACATTAATCTATTTCTTTCTCTCCTTCTTCCTCTGTCTCTGTTTGACCGGCTTCGATTTTGACTGTTTGCACGTCAGTTGCATTTCCGGTTTTTCCCGGGTCGATCACTCAAACGTAAGATATGTTATTCCTGAGAGCATCCTAAACGCTAAACGGACAATCCTTATAGAACACTGGCCCTGTCCGTGCCACCTTCACATCAAACTCACCGGGTCCACGTCGATCACCTGTATCATGTCGTCCGGCCATGCAAACTCCTCGCGCAGCTTTGACAACTCCGCCACGACCTTTGTCACCTGCGACGTGAAATACCACAACTGATACCGGTATTCGTCCTTCATCTTCTCAATCGGCGACGGCGCAGGCCCGCGCAATTCCACCTTGCCCGCCAGCGCCTGCTCAACCTTTCGCGCCCACTGTTCGGCGAAAAATTGCAGCTTCTCCGGATTCGGCCCGCGAAACACATGCTGTATTAAATGCCGGTACGGCGGATACCGGAAATCCCGGCGCAGCTTCAACTCGCCCGCCGCAAACCCCGCAAAATCCGCGTGCCTCGAAAACTGGATCGCCTCCGCATGCGGCGTGAACGTCTGCACGACCACCTCGCCCGCGCGATCGCCGCGCCCGGCGCGTCCCGCCACCTGCACGAGCAGCTGAAACGTGCGCTCGTTCGCCCGGAAATCCGGCACGTGCATCGAAATGTCCGCATCCACCAGCCCCACCAGCGTCACGTTCGGAAAATCCAGCCCCTTGCCGATCATCTGCGTGCCCACGAGCACGTCGATTTTGCCCGCTCGAAACCGCGCCAGCACCTCGCGAAAACGATTTTTCCCCGACATGGTGTCCGTGTCCATGCGTTCGATGCACGCGCGCGGCAGCACGCGCTTCACCGCTTCCTCCACGCGCTGCGTCCCGAGTCCGCGCCAGCGGATTTTTATCGAGCCGCACTTCGGACAACGCAGCGGCGCCGGACGCTCCGCGCCGCACAAATGGCACCGCAACCGCTCGTCGTGCCGGTGATACGTCATCGCGATGCTGCAATGCTCGCACGCCTCGACGTGTCCGCATTCCGTGCACATCATGCTCGAGGAATAGCCGCGCCGGTTGATGAACAAAATCGTCTGCTCCCGTTTCACAAAACGCTCCTGCATCGCGCCCACGAGCCGCTGCGACAGCGTCGTCAGCCCGCGCGAACGCATGATCTCGATGCGCATGTCCACGACGTCGATGTCGGGCAGTTTGCGCGAATCAATGCGCTGCGTGAGTTGCAGCAAACGGTAGCGCCCGTTCTGCGCATTCAAAAACGACTCCAACGACGGCGTCGCCGACCCGAGCAAACAATGCGCCCCCGCCAGTTTCGCCCGCATCACCGCCACGTCGCGCCCGTGGTAACGCGGCGTCTCGTCCTGCTTGTAGGCGGGTTCGTGCTCTTCATCGACGACGATGAGCCGCGGGTTTTGCACCGGCGCAAAAATCGCCGACCGCGCCCCGACGACAATCCGCTTCTCGCCCGTCGCGAGCGCGAGCCAGCCATCCAGCCGCTCGCCATCCGACAAATGACTGTGCCACACCACCGCCCCGTGTTGCGGAACAAGCGCCTCCAGCCGCCCGCGCAACCGCGCCACCGTCTGCGGCGTAAGCGCGACCTCGGGCACGAGAAAAATCACACCGCCGCCCGCCTCGAGCGCGTCATGGATGGCGTGCAAATAAATCTCCGTCTTTCCCGACCCCGTGACACCGTGCAGCAACGACACCCCGAATTTTTCCTCCCCCAACGCCTTCTCCACCGCATCCGACGCGGCCTGCTGCTCGGCATTGAGCGCCGGCGGATGCGCCGCGACGATCTCGCCCGCCGCCCAATCATCAGCATAAGCGACGCGTTCGATGCGCCGCTCGTCCTCGCGGATGACGCCGCGTTTCACGAGCGCGTTTGAAACCGCCGCCGTGATTCCGAGCCGCGAAAGCACGAGCGATTTGCGCTGCGGTTTGAATTGCTGCGCAAGAAACGCATACAATTTCGCCTGCTGCGGCGCACGCCGGTTGAGCGTTTCCAATTCCGGCGCGTCGAGACGGCGGACAAGCGCGATCTGTTTTTCCATTTTCAACCCCACGCCGTTGCGCACCGAGGCGGGCAGCATGGCCCCTATGATCGCGTCGAGACCGCACGCGTAGTAAGCGGCCATCCAGCGGGCGAGCGCGAGCAAATCGGGTGTCAGCGCCGGAAACGGATGCAGCACTTGCACGACATTTTTAAGCCTGTCGGCGGGAAAATCCGACGGCACGCCGACCATGCCGACGATGCCGAGATGCATGCGATTGACGATTGGCACACGCACGAGCGCCCCGACCTGCATACGCGCGCGCAAGCTCTCCGGCACGCGGTAGTGCAGAATCTTGTCGAACCCTGCGAGTGGATGTACACCGACGATCATCGCCATGTATATGTAACGTAGCGGCGCAGACTGCCAAGCCTGCTTGTATTTTACGCAAAAAGCAGACGCGGCAATCTGCAAAAAATGCGCCCAGTCCCAGACTTACGCTATAAAGGGACAGATTCTCCAAATTAAGATTTGACACATGATTATTTTTCGGTGATTTTTTCCCGCATGAGAACCGCACGGATAAAGATTCATGGTGAAGATGCTGTTTATCACTGCATCTCCCGCACCGTTAACGGCGAACGGCTCTTCGACGAGGACGTCAAGGAGATGTTTCGCCGGCAGATGTGGCAAATCGCCGATTACTGCGGCGTTTCCATTCTCACCTACGCCGTCATGGAAAACCACTTCCATGTCCTTGTCAGGGTTCCAAAAAAAGCATCGATCTCCGACGAGGAACATCTGCGTCGTTATCGCTTGCTTTATCCAAAACCAACCCGTTTCCAAACCGCATCGCTGGCGGTCGTCGAAGCGCAGCTCAAGGCTGGCGGTCCCGATGCCGACGCATGGCGCAAACAGCAGCTCGCACTCATGAATGATGTCTCTGCTTTCATGAAGCTGCTCAAGCAACGCTTCACCATCTGGTTCAACAAAACGCACAACCGCTTCGGCACGCTCTGGGCCGAACGCTTCAAGAGCGTGCTCATTCAGCCGGCAGGGCGCGCCATTCGCACCGTGGCTGCATATATCGACTTGAATCCTGTTCGCGCCGGGCTTGTCGATGATCCCAAGGACTACCGGTTTTGCGGCTATAGCGAGGCTGTCGCAGGCAGGAAAATCGCACGGGCGGGAATCATACATGTCATCGGCGAGGATGACGCGCGCACATGGCAAAGCGCGCAGGAATACTACCGTCTCATGATTATCGGCAGCGGCGCCAAACCGCGCGCCGGCAAAGCTGCCGTTTCGGAAAATCTTTTTGAGGAAACGATGAGCGCCAATGGAAAACTGCCGCTGTCCACTGCATTGAGATGCCAGATACGCTATTTTACCGACGGTGGCATACTCGGTGGCAGAGCCTTTATCGCGAAACACCTCGCGCTTCTCCGACAAAAGCCGGGAGCGCGCCGCCGCAGGGCACCCCGCGTTCTGCCGCCCGTCTGCGACTGGGGCGGCGTGGACAGCGACAGTGACGCGTCCGGCGGCAGCGATACGGACGAAATCATGGTTTTGCGCACACCACGGCGGCGCACGCTTGCGTCCGGCTGAATCGAACCGGCGTAAACAGACTCAACAACGCACTCAACGAACGGGCAGACCTGGCAACCTCGGTCTGGCAACCTGCGCCAGAGTATCCAGTCAATCGGCATCAGTCGGGAATCGGGCGATTCCCCTCTGAAATTGCTCCGATTTTGTGCTACCAACTGATGTTACGCAGCGCGGTACGTAGCGCAGACGCCCAAGCCTGCTGACGAGGCAAAGCCTCGCTTCGCCCGGTTCGAAAAAAACGAACACCCCGTGGCGTGCGGCAAGCAAAGCAAGTTTGGCAGCCTGCGCTACTTTTTCCGAAGTGCAATATGCGGACACGCGGCGTTTCGCGAACAAAGATGCCCGGCGCTCCCAAGAAGGAAAGATACTGGCGGCGCTGGCGGCAGATTTGACAAACATAACATAACAAACAGGGACAGGTACTTTCTGGCACTTTTTGGCAAGGGCAAGGCAAGGGGCAAGAGCAAGGGCAAGAGAGAGGGGCAAGAGGGATTCTTACTGTAAACCATTCAAAAGACTGGGACCCCGTTAAAAATCAGAGAAATGTCGGCATTCGTTACAGCCGCGCCGTGCTCGATGCCTGCCGACGCAGCCCTTGTTTCTTCACTGGCTCAACTATCAACCCTGCTCAAATCCCAACCTAAACCAACCATGCGTATGCGTAATACAAACGTCACACTCCAGCACATCGCTGCCGACGCCTCCCGCGAAGGCACTGCAATGATACATCACCCACCCCGCAACTCAACCGCGTCTGTCAATTCGCGGACGCGTTGCGGGTTTTCACTCCAGCCCGGGCTTTGGCTCGCCGCTCTTTTATTGTTTGTTTTTTCCCCGTTCACCGCACACGCCCAGCAGGCAACGGGAGACATCACCGGA
>JAISGL010000025.1 GCA_031263125.1 Opitutaceae bacterium
TCCGCCGCTCATTCCGCATCCGTCACCATGCCCATCGTCAAACCCACATGCCTTCGCGATCTCAAGTTTCGCGTGAACATCGTGGACGTGGTGTCGCGCGTGGCGACGCTCCGGCGCGCCGGCTCGCGCTTCAAGGGCCTCTGCCCCTTCCACAACGAAAAAACACCCTCCTTCCACGTCGACCCCGACAAAGGCTTTTATAAGTGCTTCGGTTGCGGCAAAGCCGGCGACATCATCACCTTCGTGCGCGAAACCGAGGGCCTCGACTTCACCGAGGCCATCGAAACTCTCGGACGCCGCCACAACGTCCCCATCGAATACGAGGAAGGCTCCGGCCCCACCCGCGAGGAACGCTCGCTGCGCCAGGAACTCTTCGCCATCCACGAAATCGCCGCCGACCATTTTCACCAAGTCCTCAAAACCGACTCCGCGCAAAACACCACCGGCGAATGGATGCGCGACTACTGGAAAAACAAACGCCACTTCACGCCCGGCCTCGCCGACGAATTCAAAATCGGCGCCGCCCCCCCCGACGGCGGCACGCTCTTCCCGCGTCTCTACAAGGAGCGCTTCTCCGAGGAAGCCTACCGCCGCTGCGGCCTTTTTTTCATCAACGAAAACGCCTCCACGATCTCCCTCCACACCGTCAAACCCCGTTTCCGCGGCCGCCTCATGATCCCCATCCGCGACCACCAGGGCCGCGTCGTCGCCTTCACCGCGCGCCAGACCGCGCTCACACCGCAGGACGACCCCGCGCACGAAGCCAAATACGTCAACTCCCCCGAGACCCCCATCTTCACCAAAGGCCACCTCCTCTTCAACCTCGACCGCGCCCGCGCCGCCGTCGGGCCGGACGCCCCCTTCGTTCTCGTCGAAGGCCAGCTCGACGCACTCCGCTGCTGGTCCGTCGGCCTCAAAACCGCCGTCGCCCCCCAAGGCACCTCCATCACCGAATCGCAACTCACCCTCCTCCGCCGCTACCACCCCGTCGTCGAATGCCTCTTCGACGGCGACTCCCCCGGACAAAAAGCCGCGCTCCGCTACCTCCCCCTCGCCCTCAAAGCCGGCATCGAAACCCGCTTCCTCGCCCTCGCCGGCGACAAAAAAACCGACCCCGACGACCTCTTCCGCGAACGCGGCATCGACGCCTACGCCGAACTCAAACAACACGCCCTCAGCGCCATGACCTTCGCGTGCCGCAGCCTCCTCCCCGACCCCGCCGCCGCCTCCGCCGAGCAAAAAAACGAAGCCGCCCGCACACTCTTCGACTACATCCTGGCAACCGACTCCGAAGTCACCCGCTCCGCCTTTCTCAACGAAATCGCCATCCGCCTCCGCATCCCCATCACCGCCCTCACCCGCGACTTCGAGACCCAGCGCACCCGCGCCGCGCAACGCCGCCCCGCACCCGCCCCCGCCGACACCCCCGCGCCCGCCCCCGCCGTCCCCATCCAAACCACCACGCCCGAGTACCACCTGCTCCTCATCTGCCTCGCCCACGAACACCTGGGCGAACCCATTGCCCGCATTCTCCCCCACGACTGGATCGACAAAAGCCACACCGCCGGCGAATTCCTCAACACCGTCCTCAGCCACTTCGAGCAAAACGACTGGCCCGGACGCGACCGCCTCGACTCCATCCCCGAAACCGACGACCAGCACACCCTCCTCGCCACCCTCGCCGCCGAAACCATCAAAAACGACGACCCCGTCCGCGTTGCCAACCAAGCCCTTACCGCCCTCCGCAACCGCGCCCTCCTCCCCCGCCTCCAGCAAATAGAACTTGCCCTCTCAACCCATCAGGCGGACAGTGACGTTGACGCAATTTCTCTAATCAAACAACGCACCGACATCCAAAGACAACTGCGGCAGCCATTCGGACTGCCAGCCGTTGTCTGATCTTTTTTTCTCGAAACCCACACCATGCCGCGCAAAGCAAAAGCAAAGAACAAAACCGCCACCGCAAACGGACACTCCGACGCCGTCGAAGCCGCCATTGAACGCGTCGAAGCCGCCTCCGCCGCCTCCTCCCCCGGCCGCCCCGGCGACATCAACGCAAACGAAAAAATCCGCGCCCTCATCCGCCAGGCCAAGGAACAAGGCTACCTCACCACCGAGGACATCAGCGAAGCGCTTCCCGAAACCCAGGAAGGCCAGGAGGAATATGACAACGTCATCAACATCCTCAGCAACCTTGAGATCGAAGTCATCGACGCCGACCAGGTCGAGGAATACAAACAGCAAAAGGAAGACGCCGAGGAAGAGGAATCGCGCGCCTCGCAAAACGACATCCTGGACGACCCCGTCCGCATGTACCTCAAGCAAATGGGCCAGGTCCCCCTGCTCACCCGCGAACAGGAAGTCGAAATCTCCAAACGCATCGAAACCGCCGAAACCAAGGCGCAGGAAGTGCTCTTCGAAGCCGCCATCATCGGCCGCTACATCGCCGGCCTCGGCAACCGGCTCCTCACCCGCGAGGAACGCTTCGACCGCATCGTCATCGACAAAAAAATCGAAAGCCGCGAATCCTATTTCAAAACCCTCCCCAAACTCGTCGAAACCACCCGGAAAAACGAAAACTCCGTCGCCGAAGGCTGGCAGGAACTCCTGAAAGCCAGGGGCGAAGCCGAGAAAAAGAAAGTCGGCTCCAAATACAAAAAACGCGAAAACACCCTCCGCGCCAACTTCTCGAAATATTACTTCAAACTCAAAGTCTACGAAGAATACCTCGACCAGAAAAAAGCCGCCCTCTCCGAAATCGAGGAACTCCACGCCAGGCTCGACCGTGCCAAAAACCCGAAAAACAAAAAAGACGCCGGCATCGACACCAAACCCCTCCAGACCCGTCTCAGGCAAATCGAGCACGAATGGCGCATCGCCCCCGCGCGCCTCCTCGAAGTCGTCAAACAAACCAACGTCCACGTCCGCGAAGCCCACAAAGCCAAGACCGAAATGGTCGAGGCCAACCTCCGCCTCGTCATCTCCATCGCCAAAAAATACACCAACCGCGGCCTCTCCTTCCTCGACCTCATCCAGGAAGGCAACATGGGCCTCATGAAAGCCGTCGAAAAATTTGAATACCGCCGCGGCTACAAATTCTCCACCTACGCCACCTGGTGGATACGCCAGGCCATCACCCGCTCCATCGCCGACCAGGCCCGCACCATCCGCATCCCGGTCCACATGATCGAAACGCTCAACAAAGTCATGCAAGTCCAGAAACAACTCCTCCAGGAATTCGGCCACGAACCGACCCCCGAGGAAGTTGCCGACGAAATGAGCCTCCCCGTCGAACGCGTGCAACAAATCATGAAGATGGCCCAGCAACCCATCTCCCTCCAATCGCCCGTCGGCGACGGCGACGACACCAGCTTCGGCGACTTCATCGAGGACAAATCCGCCGAGAACCCGTACGACATGACCGCCTTCTCGCTCCTCCGCGAAAAAATCATCGACGTCCTCGACTCGCTCACCGAACGCGAACGCCGCGTGCTCTCGCTGCGCTTCGGCCTCATCGACGGCTACAGCCGCACGCTTGAGGAAGTCGGCAAGCAATTCCGCGTCACCCGCGAACGCATCCGCCAGATCGAAGCCAAAGCCCTCCGCAAAATGCGCCACCCCACGCGCATCCGCCAGCTCCACGGCTTCTTCGACGCCGAGCAAATCGACAACGCGCAAAACCTCCTCCAGCAAGTCGCCCGCGACAGAAAAGCAGGCGAAATACTCGTCCCGCCCACCGGCATCCCCAGCCCCTTCACCGACAAAACTCCCCCAACCCCGAAATAAGCGCCCTGCAATAATCACAAGAGTAAAGGGTGAAACACCTTTCGCCCTTTACTCGCCACCCAACCCGCGGCAACTTGACCCAAAACCACCATGAACACAGAACCCATTTTGATAACCGGCGTATTCGGACTTGGCCCCACCGAGCTTATTCTCATCTTTGCCGTGTTGCTCCTCCTCTTCGGCGGCGCGAAACTCCCCTCGCTCGCGAGAGGTCTCGGCCAGTCGATCCGTGAATTCAAAAAAGCCTCCGACGACAACAGCAAAGACGACGACGAAGACGACGAAAAAGACGACCGGAAAAAGTCCGCAAAGAAAAAAGACGCCAAGCCCTCCGGCGAAACCAAGGTCAACGGCGACAACTGATCGGCAACAACTGATCCCGGCTTCCGATTTGCGTTCAAGTTGATCTCGCAAGTTGATTTCGCAGGTCTGGCACAAGGGGGTGTCATCGCTTCTGATGGGAGAGTCCCGAAGGGACTCAATATCTGATGTTACGCAGACGGCTGATTTCGTAGGGCCTGACCTTGTGTCAGGCCGCGCTGGTAACTGATGTTACACGAAGTCCGTTCCTGGGAGCGCGGGCATCTTTGCCCGCGATGCGTGTTTGAAAGACACCAAGCGGGCGCACGGCGTTTCGCGGGCAGGGATGCCCGCGCTCCCAGGAATGGCCGGCTGCGTAACATCAGTTATTATTTGCCTCATAGGGAAATCGTATGCAAAAAAAACAACGCTCAAGGTTAGTAGCACAGAGTTTTGGGAGGGGCGTCCGGCTGAATGAAAGATTTCAGGCAGGGGCAGATTTTTTTTTGAAGCAGGAGTGGAGAGGGGGCGCCGATGATCCAAAACAATGAACCGGCGATGCCGCCCCTTCCCCCTCGTCAAGCCGGATGTGCGGGTTTCCCGCATACGGCTTTCGCCATTGGGATTCGGGCAGGGCTTTCACGGTTTCCCGCTTGCTGACTGGCGTTCCCAACGGCGCATCCACTTCGCGCGGGCAGCGCGGGCAGCGCGGTCAAAATGTGAACAGCATGTGCGCGAGCCGCATGAGTCCGAAGCCGACGAGGCACGTGGTCGGCAGCGTGAGCACCCAGGCCCACACGATGCGTCCGGCGACGCCCCACTTCACGGCGCTGAAACGCTTCGCCGCGCCCACGCCCATGATCGAGGTCGAGATGACGTGCGTCGTGGATAGCGGCACGCCGAAATGCGTCGCGCTCACGATCACCATCGCCGCGGTGGTTTCCGCCGCGAAGCCATTTATCGGCTGCAACTTCACCATCTTGTGGCCCATCGTCTTGATGATGCGCCAGCCGCCCGTCGCGGTGCCGCACGCCATCGTCGCGCCGCAAAGCACGATCACCCAGGTGTGCACTTCCATCTTGGGCGTGTGCAAAAACGAGAGCCACGACGGCAACCCGTCGAACACGCCGCCCGCGGTCGCCGTGCAAAGCGCGAGCGTCACCACGCCCATGCCTTTTTGCGCGTCGTTCGAGCCGTGGCTGAATCCCATCCACGCCGCGCTGAGCACCTGGAGTTTTCCGAAAATCATATTGATGATGTGCGGCCGCACGCGTTTCAGGACAAAATATAAAAACGCCATCACGATCGCCGCGACGAGAAAACCCGCGCACGGCGCGATCAACATCGGCATCACGACTTTCGGCCAGAGTCCGTAGGCGTGCCCCGCGGCGTCCCTCACCGACCAGTGGAGCACGCTCCAGTTGCCATGCGTGGCCGCGATGGCCGCGCCGCACAGGCCGCCGATGAGCGCGTGGCTCGAACTCGATGGCAGCCCGAGCCACCACGTGAGGAGATTCCAGAAAATCGCGCCGAGCAGCGCGCACAAAACCGCCGGCATCGTGATCGCGCTCACGTCGACCAGGCCCGCGCCGATTGTTTTTGCGACGCTGGTGCCCATGATGAGGGCGCCGAGAAGATCGACCGTCGCCGCCATCAGGATCGCCTGGCGCGGCGTGAGGACCTTGGTCGAGACGACGGTGGCGATGGAATTGGCGGTGTCGTGAAAACCGTTGATGAACTCAAATACGAGGACGGCGACGAGGACGAGCAGGAAGAGAGTCATGAGGTGGACGCGGCGGCAGGGGCGGCGAGGCGGGCGAGGTTTGCGAGGCGGGCAGGATTTGCGTGCGGGCGAGGTTTACGAGGCGGGCGAAGTTTGCGAGGCGGTGTGTGGTGGCGGTGGCGTGCGAGATTTGCGTGTGGTGTGCGGTGTGTGAGTGCGGCGTGCGGTGTGCGAGTGTGCGGTGGTGTGCGGTGGTGTGGCGTGCGGTGGTGCGGTGTGGCGGTGGTGCGGTGGTGTGCGATGGTGCGAATGTGTGGTGGTGTGCGATGGTGTGGCGTGCGAGTGTGGCGGTGGCGTGGTGCGGTGTGCGAGTGTGCGGTGCGGTGGCGGTTCAGGGATCAGGAATATTTCAACACGATCTGGAAGACCACGTTTCCGGCGTCGCGGCAGCGGTCGATTGTTTTTTCCAGCATTTCAAAAAACTCGCCGAGGATGACGGTTTCCTTTGCGTCGTACGGCCCTTGGTAAAGTTCCTTGATCAGTTCGAGCAGATGCCTGTCGCCCTCGCCCTCGATGAATTGCAGGTGTGTGTTTTGCTCGCCGATGCGCTCCATGTTGGCGCCGTGGCGCAGTTGTTTGACCATGTCGAGCACGCACTCGGCGGCCTTGCTCAGGTAGGAGGCCTGGAGGATGAGGCCCTCGCGCGGCAGCTTGCCGGGGTAGATGGATATGCGCGTGACGAGTTTCTCGACGGTTTTCGGGATTTTGTAGAGCGCGGACGAAAGGGCTTCGATGTCCTCGCGTTCGATCGGGGTGACGAAGGTGCGGCAAAGTTCCTCGGTGATGCGGTTGTTGATTTTTTTGTCCTTGCGGCGGTTCTGGATGAAGTCGTCGAGGTCGGTGGAGCTGCGGAATGCCTCCATGCGTTGCAGGAAGTTCGCCAGGAGTTTTGTGCTCGTGAGCGCCTCCTCGGCGCTGGCTTCGAGGAGATCGTAGAATTTCTGGTCTTTGCCGAAAATTTTTTGGAGCGAGATCATGAAGCGCGGAAGGTTATGGGATTCGCGGTGCGCGGGAAATGAAAATTTTCAAAAGATTGCCTCGGGCGGGCGCGCACACCCTTCTCCCCTTCCCTCCCCGGCGGCTTCCCTTCGCATCCCCCGCAAACAAAAAAACCGGAGCGGCGGGGGGGAGACGACGCCCGGCGTTTCGGTAAAAAAAACTGGTGGAGCAGACCGGGATCAAACCGGCGACCTCGTCGTTGCGAACGACGCGCTCTATCAACTGAGCTACTGCCCCAAAAAGTGAGGGTGGAGTTTCTGGTGGATGCGCGGACGTTAGTAAACACCTATTTTTGCGAAGGTTTTTTGCGGGGATGGGAACGGAGGGCGGAGCATGCAAAAGCCTGAAAAATCTTCATGAAAGAATTTTCATAACGACAAAACCAAGCTGGCCTCCGCGCAAAAACCTGCTTGTTTGACGGCACCATGAACCTCAAGACACTCATCGATGAAACGGCCAACCGTGCGGATGAAATCCTCGACGGGTGCACCAATCCCTCCGAAGCCCGCTCGATCCTCCTCGAATTGCTTGCCACGGAGCACCCCGACATCCCCCTGTCCGACCGCCAGAAAATCGCCGGGCAAGTCACCGCCATCCTCGCCAACGAAGGATTCTTCGAAAGCGGCCCCGGTGGAGACGGCTGGAGAGACGACGATGACGACGGCGCGGGCGACAACGAATAACTGATGTTACGCGACCGGCAGTTTTCGCAGGGCCTGACCTTGTGTCAGGCCGTGCTCGCAAAGGAGGCCACATTGGTAACTGATGTTACGCGGACGGCGCGCACGTAGCGCAGGCTGCCAAGCCTGCTGACGAGGCAAAGCCTCGCCCGGTTCGAAAAAAAACGCACACCCGGCGGCGCGCGGCAGGCAAAGCAGGCTTGGCAGCCTGCGCTACGTTTGGGCGGGGATAACGCGAAGGCCATTCTGTTCCTGGGAGCGCGGGCATCTCTGCCCGCGAAACGCCATGCGCCCGCATATTGTATTTCGAAAACGCATCGCGGGCAAAGATGCCCGCGCTCCCAGGATAGGCCGGCTGCGTAACGTCAGTTGGTAATTCGCGGCCTGACACAAGGTCAGGCCCTGCGGGCTGCGTAACATCAATGAATAATCTGACCGGCGTTCTCAACGCGTTTATTTTTTGGGATTCTTTTTCGCCTCCGAAATCTTTTTTTGCTGGTGCTTCATCGGTATGCCGACGTTGAAGAAAAGCACCGCCTCCGCGCCATTCTTTGTCGTCACGACCCGCTTGTCGAACGGCTCTCCTTCATAAAAAATCAGCCACTGGTCGCCGGGGTTGCTCCCTAAAATCGACATGAGCGCATGTTCCTCGCGCAAACTGAAAACGCGCCCATGCCGCCAATTCCGACGTAGCGCGGGCGTCCCGCCCGCGTGCCGCTCCCGACGCAGGCGAGACGCCCGCGCCACTCCCCAGCCCGCCCGGCTTCTTTGTTGAACGCTTCAGCGCGACACCGCTTGCTCCTCGCGCCTGCATCCGCGAAAAAACATGCACACGCACATCCACGCACATCCAAAAAACAGCGTCCGTGTCCGCGTTTGTTCGCGTCACGTTTCCGTCCCCGAAACCTCAACCACAAAAACCGTCATCCATGCCAACATACCTCCGCACCACACTCCGCATCGCCCTCCGCACCACATTCCGCATCGTCCTCCGCGCCACACTTGCCTCCCGCCTCGCGCCGACCGTGTTTGCGCTGGCCGCGCTGGCCGCGTTCGCCTGCGGCCCCCTTGTTTGCTCCGCCCAAGTCGCGCCTGCGCGAAACACCGCGCCGCTCAACGAAACGGCGGATTCCCAAGGCGCCGCCGCCGCCACCGCCATCGGCAGCGTTACCACCGCCAGCGTCACCACCACCGCCGCCGTCGCCACCGACGACGACGAGAATGAGGAGGAGGAAATCATCGTCATGAGTCCGTTTTCCGTAAATGCCGAGAAGGACCGCGGCTACCTCGCCGCCGACACCCTCACCGGCGGGCGCATGGCGACCAACCTCCTCACCACGCCCGGCGACATCTCGGTGCAGACCCGCGAATTCCTCAACGACATCGCCGCCAACACGCTCACCGACGCCTACAAATGGATGCCCAACGCCACCGTCGCCGACCCGCCCGGCCCCGGCACCGGCAGCAACATGGACACCGGGCAGACGTTCAGCTTTCGCGGCCTGCCCTCCGGCGGCAACGCGCGCAATTATTTCGCCGGCTACAATTTCAGCGTGAACGATTTTGTCGTCGAACGCATCGAGCAGATACGCGGCCCCACCAGCATCCTCTACGGCCAGTCCTGGTCGGGCGGCGCCGTCAACATCGTCACCAAACGCCCCATCTTTGGCAAAAACGACATCCGCCTCGGCATAAAAGGCGACGCCGAGGGCACCCAAGGCGTGTCGGTTGACGCCAACTACGGACGCTCCAAATACCTCGCCCTCCGCGTCAATGCCACCGACCAGCGCCTCCGCAACTGGGTGAGCACCTATTTCGACGACCTCACCGCCGTCGACCTCGCCGTGACCGCGCGCCCCTGGAAAGGCGCCGAAATCCGCATCGAAGGCGAAATCGGCGTGCGCGAAATGACCGGCCAGCCCGGCCCCTTCGTGCTCATGGACGCCGTTTCCGCATGGGACGGACGCACCATCTACGAAGGACGCCAGGCCGAGGACTACAGCACCCTCGTGCCCGACAGCGGCACCTCGCTCCTCCAGCCCGCGCAAGCCCACATGATCTACAGCCCCGTGCTCGGCGGCAAAGTGCTCGACTTTACCTATTTTGCCACGACCTACGGCACCGGCATGTCCGTCGTTGACCGCTCCAATTATTATTCCGCCAAAATGCCCGTGCTGATGCACATGCCCGACCTGCCCACCAAAGGCTTCAGCGCGCAACCCGCCAACAACAAATTCGTGAACCACTACTCCTCCCTGCAAGCCTTCTGGAGCCAGACATGGGACAGCGGCCTGGCGCTGGAACTCTCCGCCTCGTTCAACGAAATCATCCGCACCACCCCGAACGCCGGCCAAAGCCTCTGGGGCAACATGAAACTCGACATCAACCGCCACCTGCCCGACGGCTCCAACAACCCCGGCTTCATGAAATACTACAGCGACAGCACCATCGAAGGCGGCAACCTGCGCAATTCCCAGACCGACTCCCAAATCAGGCTCAACGCGCTCTACCCGCTCACGTTTGGCTGGGGCACGCAAACCTTCGCGCTCATGCTCCAGAACGACCTGCAAGGCTACCACTGGCGCGCCCACGCCTATGCGCGCCTGAACAACGGCAACCCCTATTCCACGGCCAACCTCGTCAGCTTCCGCCAGTATTGGGACAACCCCAACCTCCCCCTCGTGCTCCCCGCCACCGACGTCGAAGGCAACCCCTACGGCTGGTCGCCCAGCGCCGACCGCGACCAAAGCTCCCAGCTCCAATCCATCCAAATCGGCACCGTCGGCGCCTATTTTGAAAACAAACTCAACCTCATCGCCGGCGCCCGCCGCGACATCTTCTTTTATCATGAAAACAACCACGCCATAACCGACGGCGTGCTCACCGGCGACCGCATCAACAACTACTCGCGCAACGCCAACACCGCCTCCATCGGCGCCACCTGGTTCCCCATCAAAGACCTCGGCGCCCTCGTCAACTACTCCAGCGGCTTCCAGACCAACGCCATCACCTACCCCTTCTTCCCCGGCTTCACGGGCGCCGGGGTGGGCACCAACAACGTCCTCTCGTTTGGCCTGCGCCTCAACCTCTTCAAAAGCAAAGTCGTCGGCTCCATCGGCTATTACAGCTCCAAGGAAAAAGGCCGCGTCCAGCGTTACGACTCGCTCAACATCCGCGCCATCTGGGAAAACATGGGCGCACTTGAGAAATATCCATTCCAAGGATACACGGCCTACAGCGACACCTTCGACCAGGAAGGCAGCGGCTTTGAAGTTGATATTATTGCCAACCCGACGAAAAACTTCCGCCTCACGGCCAATTTCAGCATCCCGCGCACCAAACAAGCCAACTCCATGCCCGGTTCGCGCGCCTACCTCGCCGAGCACGAACCGGAATGGCGCGCCTGGATGGCGGCCAACCCGAATGACGCCTGGCGCGTCGAGCAGCAACTCAGCTCATGGATAAACACCGTCTCCGATTCCATAGACGGACGCACGCTCAACGGCACCTTCGACTACCGCGCCAACTTCTACGGCGTCTATACATTCCCCAAAGGCATCCTGAAGAACTTCCGCATCGGCGGCGGAGGCAACCTCTACGGCCGGCGCGTCATCGGCAACGTCCTTGGCAATGGCAAGGATTATATAAAAGCCGACGCCTACGCCGTCTACACCCTGATGACCTCCTACGCCTTCAAGCTCGGCCGCACCTCGGTATATATACAAGTGAACATCGACAACCTCTTCAATTACGACAAACCTGTCTTCAACAACGTGCAACTCACGGGAGGCCGCACCCCGTGGAACACCCCCGAGACGGCCAACACAGCCTACCCCTTCGGTTATTATTACAACAACCCCCGCATGCTCCGCCTCGGCATGACAGTGAGCTTTTGATGATATTTGAAGATATTTGAAGCCAGCATTTGAAGCCAGCCTCAAATTATTAACGGCTGTTACGCGGACAGCAGGATTTTGCAGGGATTATGTAGGGCCTGACCTTGTGTCAGGCCGCGCATGCGTGGGAGGCCACACTTGTAATTAACTGATGTTACGCAGCCGGGGTTTTTTGGTAGGGCGGTGGGGCCGGGGCCGCCCCCGGGTTCGGGGGGCGTACGCCGCGGGGTGGGGGGGACCCCCCGACCCAAAACCA
>JAISGL010000279.1 GCA_031263125.1 Opitutaceae bacterium
CGAGCAGGAGGGCAAGCGCAAGCAGCGCGGATGGACGCGGGGCGGACGCGGGCCGGGAATTCGGAGCAGCGGAGGATGAGAGCATGGATGGTCTGGGTTGAGGAAACACATGCTGGCAACCCGCGTCCGGTGTGAAAAATAATATTTATTTCAACCGTTGACCAAGTGTCATTCAAAGTAATGAGAGTTGCAGCAAACGATGCGGGAGAGCCGCGAAGCGGTTCAATGTAAATAACCGTGGGTGAGGAGCAACGCGACGCAACCCACGGTAACAGAATATAACACTCACGTCCCTGAAAGGGGCGAACAGGCTGTCGTGCAAGAACTGTTTTGCGCATAAGCAAGGACGGGCGCATCTCAAAAACCGGACAAGCAAGACGCCGCGGCACGGGCATCTTGACCGCATCGAAGCCGACATGAGGGCGGCGCTTCGCGCCGTCCACGGGCTGGAAGCCCGTGCTACGCAAACCCACGGGCAAGATGCCCGTGCTACGTCAATCCGGCGGCTTCGCCGTCCACGGGCGAGACGCCCGTGCTACCCGAAATTGGTGGCTTGGCCCGTCCAGTTTTTGAGATGCGCCCGCAAGGACTGTCCGTCAGTTCGCCCCTTTCAGGGACGTGTGTGCTGTTGGCAAGTCCGTGGGTTCTGGCGCGATGCGCCTTCACCCACGGTTATTCACGTTGAGTCCCTTCGGGACTCTTCCATCAGATCGAATTGCGTCGCCGTTGACCTACCGTCGTTGACCGCCTGCCGTTGACCTACCGTCGTGACCTACCGCTGTGACCTGCCGTCGCGACCGTTGTTTCGCGGGCTGCCAGTTCGTGATTTGTTGCCATTGGTCAACGGTCGACCTAAATTTCTTCAATCTTTCGTGGGATTTTCGGCGGATATCAATATTAGTGGTTTGCAACCGATTTTAGCGCACCACAAACCCATCGTTTTTCCAATCCCATGAAACCCATGAAATCCGCAAAAAACATCCGCGTGTCCGCGTTCACACTCGCGCTCACGCTCATCCTCACGCTCGCCACGGCGACGTTCGCGCCCACACGCGCCGCCACCGACGGCGTCGATTTTTATAAATACACCACCTATAATCCCGACCTCCCCGCGCACACGCTTTCGCCGAAGGACTTCGCCGCGCCCTCCGGCTTCGCCAAACCACAGACGTGGTGGCACTGGATAAACGGCAACGTCTCACGCGAGGGCATCGAGACCGATCTGCGCGAGATGGCCGACAAGGGCTACGGCTTCGCGCGCATCTTCTCCGTCAACAGCGTCAAGCATCAGGGGTCGCTGATCTTCGGTTCGCCGGAGTGGTTCGACAACTTCAAGTTCACCGTCGAGACCGCCGCGAAATACGGCATGGGCATCGGCATCCACAACTGCGACGGCTGGTCGGAAGCGGGCGGCCCGTGGATCACGCCCGAGCTTTCCATGAAGGAACTCACGCTGAAAACCATCCGCGTAACCGGCGGCACCGGCGGCTCCGGCATCTCCGCCGGCTCCGGCGACTCCGGACAATCCATCCCGCTCCCCGCCCTTGACCGCAAACTCGACTTCGTGCGCGACATCGCCGTGCTCGCCTGGCCAGCGAAACGTCCCTCGCTTCTCGCCATGCACCAGCCGGGCGTCCTCCGCCGCGTGTATCCGGCCAGTGAATACACGCGCGTCGGCGGCGGGCAAAAGGAGTTCGTCCCCGGCCCCGGCGGCCTGCCCAAGCGCGGCGAAGCCGGCAGCGCCAGCGGCGCCCTCGCCCTCCTCTTCGACGGCATCGCCGACGAAAAACGCGCCATGTTTTCCTACGAAAAAACCGCGGTGGGCGCCGATGCCTTCACCGGCGTCACCCTCGAATTCGCCGCGCCGTTCGAGGCCGCGGGCGTCTTCACCGAGGTATACTGGATGTATGAACTCCCCGTGGGTATCTTTCTCGAAGCCTCCGACGACGGCGTGAACTTCGAGAAAGTCTGCGAACTCAAATTCCGCCAGTCCGACACCACCGCCGCGTTCGCGCCGCGCCGCGCCAAATTCTGGAGAATCGTCCGCTATCAGAGCAAAAATCCCTCCGAGCGCGTCCTTCGCGGCGTCGTGAGCGAGCACGAGTTGCGCCTCTCCGAAATCGAATTGTTCGCCCCCGGCGAAAACTCCCGCGCCGCCTTCCCCATCGAAAATTTTCTCGCCAAGGCCGGCGTTGTGGACGCCGGCGGACTCGCCCACGCCACCACCGCGCCCTTCCCCGAAAAACTCGTCCTCAAGCCCGGCGAAATCCAAAACCTCACCGACCGCTTCACCGCCGCGCCAGACGGCACGGGCGTCCTCCGCTGGAGCGTCCCCGCCGGCGAATGGATCGTCATGCGCATCGGCTACACCACCACCGGCAGGGTCAACCACCCCGCCACGCCCGCCGGACGCGGCCTCGAAGTGGACAAGTTCGAGCCGTCCGCCGTCGGGCACCATTTCGAGTCCTACGACCGCAAGATGATCGCCGCCGCCGGCCCGCTCGCCGGGAAAACCTTCTCCATCATCGAGACCGACTCGTGGGAGGCCGGCCACCAGAACTGGACCGAAAATTTCCCGCAATATTTCCGCGATAAAAACGGCTATGACATCCTCCCGTGGCTCCCCGTCTACGCCGGCGAATGTATTGAAAACGTGGATACAACGGAAAATTTTCTCCGCGACCTTCGCGGCACCTTCTCCTCGCTCGTCATGGGCAATTTCTACGGGAAACTCGGCTCGCTCACCCGCGCCGCCGGCCTGAAATACGAGACCGAGGGCGCCGGCGGCGTCTACATGCGCGACATGATGAACTCCTTCCGCGAGGCCGATTTTCCCATGACCGAAGTCTGGCAGGAGCCGCGCGAGCCGGGCTTCGTCGCCGGCATCCGCAACATCCAGATTCGCGAGACTTTTTCCACCGCGCATTTCTACGGCAAACAATACATCACCTGCGAGGCGCTCACCAGCCGCAAGGGCAACTGGGCCGAGACGCCGTGGATCATGAAAGGCACGCTCGACACGCTCCTGCTCGCCGGCCCCAACGTCTCCGTTTTCCACTCCTACACGCACCAGCCCGACGAACGCGCGCCCGGCTGGCAGATGGAACCCTGGGGCGTTTCGCAAAACCGCAAAATGCCGTGGTGGCCGCTCTCCAAGGCATGGTTCAGCTACGTCGCGCGCGTCCAGTACATGCTCCAGCAGGGCAAATACGCCGCGCGCGTTTTATGCTTATATTCCGACGAAGTCCCCGCGCAGTCGCCTTCGCTCTCCATCAAAACCGCCCTCCAATACGACGTCATCAACGGCGACGGCGCCCGCGATTTTCTTCGCGTTGAAAACGGACGCCTCCTCAGTCCCGGCAAGATGCGCTACGACGTGATGTTCGTCTCCCCGCAAACCAGTCTCCGCCTCGAAACGCTCGAAAAACTCAAAGCCCTCCTCGACGCCGGCGCCACCATCGCCGCGCAAACCAAACCCGCCTTCAACCCGACCCTCCGCGGCGGGCAGGCCGCCGCCCAACGCTGGCGCGCGCTCGCCGACGAACTCTTCGGCGACGGCTCCAAGGCCGTCCGCAAAATCGGCGCCGGACGCCTCTTCACCGGCCACACGCCCGACGAAGTCGCCGCCGCCCTCGGTCTCCTCCCGCCCTTCACCAGCCGCCTCTCCGACGACGACCTCGCCTGGCACCACCGCGAGCACGCCGACGGCACCGAGTGGTTCTGGGTCATCAACCGCGACTCCACCGCCGGACGCTCCGGCATCATGTCCTTCCGCGTCACCGGCAAAACCGCCTCCCTCTGGCATCCCGAAAGCGGAAAAACCGAGCCTGTCCCCGCCGCCGTCGAGGAGGACGGCTGCACCCGCATCCCGCTCTCGTTCGGAAAACTCGAAGGCGTTTTTGTTGTCTTTGAAAACAAAAAGCCGTCGTCGTCCGCCACCGCCGCCACCGCCGCGAAAATCATCTCCGATGGCGCGGAGATTTTCCCGAAACCCGCCGCCGGTGAACCCGTCGACAACACAAAAATCACCGGCAACTTCACCTTCGCCGTCACGGTTTCGCCGGCTGCCGATCGCAAGATCACGCAAGCCGCGTCGTCCGGCATCTGCTCCGGCATGGGCGGCAACGAAAACTTCATATTCGCACCGGAACCCATGCACGAAAAACTGAAGGACGGCAGGCACGCCGCCGCCGGCCTGAGCGTGGGCAAAAACTCCATCGCCGTCTTCGAGCACGGCGCCGGTTACTACAACAGCATCATCGT
>JAISGL010000044.1 GCA_031263125.1 Opitutaceae bacterium
TACATTCCGCGCAAGACGCGCACCGAGGAAGGGGTGCCCGGCGCCCTGCGCGCCCGCCACCGTGCGAGAAAAAAGGACATCGAGCGACGAAAACGCTTATCAAATTTAACAAAGTAGAAATAAGCGCAAAACTTGGGAATCTCGTTTTCTCCATCATCCCTCCCACACCCTCCCACATCCTCCTGCACCCATCCTGATCCCTTTCGCTTCCCATCTTGCCACGGCACACGGTTCGCGTTTGCCTCAAGTCCCGCGCAAGAAACGAACAAATCAGTGGCAAACAATTCACCCGACATCTCCACGCATTCCATGCCGATACAGTCCCTTGGCATGCGTCTCACCCCGTGGTTGAAGGGGAATTTTTTCCGCCCTCTCGGACGCCGGTCCGCCGCCGTTTATGTTGATTGCGCGGAAAAGCTGGTCGGGGTATCGGACGAAACGGGAATTATTTCGTTTGAAGATACACGCAACATCATTCGCGAAATCATTTCCTCGCATCCTGACATCGTTTTGGATGAAGACGAAGGCGGGCGTTTTCCGGATTTGGTCCAACGTGCCGGCCAGTTTTATAACCGGCTTTGCGAGGCGGGCTGGCTTCACGAACGACGGCTCAGTCTTCGCGAACGGCAGGTGCTTGTCGTGCCGGCCTTGCGCATGCTGGTCGATTTTTTGGAAAACATCACCCGGCGCAACCATTCGGATCTGCGGGATTTTGCCGGCACATTGCGATCGGTCTGCGATGCCCTGAATAATCCCGACGCTCTCAATCCGGACAATCCGGATAATTCCAGCGGGGAAAATTTCCGCCTGAAAATCCGCGACCTGATTGACCGGGCCGACCATGCCAAACGCCAGCTTTACGCAGTCGAGAATATCATTCTCGATTACGAAGCCCGGCAGCAGGAAAGTTCCAGCGCGGGTGAAACCCTGCACCGCGCGCTGGTCCAGTTTCATGAGGGCGGGCATATTGTCTGCTATGACGTGCTCGCCGAAACCGGATTGCACGAACGCATCAACCGGGCGCGCGATGTCGCACGCGAAGCAGCGGATGATTATCTGGTCAAACAGCATCTCGCGCGAGGCATCGCCGGGCAGGAAGACATGACGGAAAACGACGCGTTTCTGGAAGCAGGATCTCGTTTGCAAAAACTCGAACGCCTGCTCGCCACCGTTCTCGGCGCGCAACATGCCATAGACGGACGCATTTCCGATTTCAGCACACTGTCCGCCGCCCGTTACCGCTACCAAACCGAAATGCGCGGACGTCAGGCTGACCTTGTGCAAAAATTCCTTGAAGCCGCCGCAAATGGCGCGACTGCCCAATCCTTCGTCTCGCTCGCTTTGCCCCTTGCGTTGCGAATTCGGAGCATCGAGACGAAAACCTATCTGGGAGGTGATTCGCTTTATGCCGCGCGTCGGCGGCGTGCTCCGGCCAGCCTCGATTTTGACATCCCCGATGAAAATACCGCCGCGGATCGCGCGGGGCTGATTGATTCCCTGCGCCGGCAACACCTCAACCAGCTTTCGCCGAGGCGCGCATTGCGTTTCGTGGAAAAACACCTCCCCGCAAAAGGCGCTTCGGTTTCGACCGAAACCCTGCGCGTTGAGACGCACGAAGCGCTGCTCGATTTCTTGTCCGTGCTGTGTTTTGACAGCGCGGCTCCGTCGTCGGCATCCGGTTCCCGGCGCACCGTCCGCTGGCGTGTCATCCCGGCAACATCCGCCATCGTCGCGCCGGACGGATCAGACCCGGCCACGCCACGGTGCGCAGTGCCATTGAGAGACGACCTCGGCATGCTCTTTTCCGAACGCCTCGCCATCGAACGCATCGCCTGACATCCCCTCCTTTCCTCCTTCCTTCCTCCTCCCTCCCACCCTTCCGTTTTTATGAAACCACCCTGGCCAATTTTTTGGGATGCCATTCCCGAAGCCGACCGCGATTCCCTCTCCGATGTCCTTTGCGAATTGCTCTCCTCCGGCGCCATTCTCGGCGGCTCCGGTCGCAATCAGGAACGCTATCAAACCACGCGGATATATCAGGCGCAAATCGCGGAATACTTCGCGCCGCTGAACCTCGAATTGTTCGAGGAACAGGACAGCCCGGTTTTCATCCTCCGCCCGGCATCGGGCGAATGCGCTTTGCTTGCGCACTTCACCAAGGATGAAACCCTGCTGCTGCTCGCGCTCTGGCGAATGAATTATGATGTCCGCATGAGCCAGATCACGCGCGTCGTGGTTGTATCCGTGAAGGAGATTTTTGGAAAATTGAGGATATACTTCAAAAATATCGAACCGCCTGCCCCAACGGCACTGGAGGGGATGCTGGCCAAATTGCGTTCACGCCGCCTTGTGAGTCTCAGGAATTCGGAAAGCGGCACGTTTGATGATGAAACCCAGGTGGAAATTCTGCCGACATTGCCGCGTGTCATTCCCTTCGACGATCTTGCCGCGTGGGACACACGCTGTGAACTCGCCGCGCCCGCGCCCAATGAAGGCGATGCCACTGCCGCTGATACTACTGCCGCTGATACTGCCACTGACGTTGCCACTGATGCGAATGCGGAAACCGCCTCCCCATCTCCCGAATTCGAGCCTGAAGACAAACCCGCAACTCCCGCCCGCACAACTCCTGCCCGCACAACTCCCGCCATCCCATGAACGACCTCCGAATATCCCTTTCCCGCATCATTGCCATCAACTGGTATGGCTTTCGGAAAATCATTGATGTTGACGACGACATCCTTGTTTCCGGCGCCACCGGCACGGGAAAATCCGCCCTGATCGACCTCGTGCAATACGTCCTGCTCGGCGACCGCTGGAAAGCCAACCGCGCCGCCACCGGCAACGCGGGCGGACGCGACCTGGCCGGCTATTGCCTCGGCGACACCAATACCATGCGCGACGGCGAACGCCATTTCCTGCGCCCATCGGGCGCCTCCTTTATCGGACTTGAATGGACATGGCCGGAAGGGCGCGGGAAAAAAGAGCCGCGACGCGAGACATGGGGAATGCGCATCGAATTTGCCTCTCCCAACGCAAAGCCAAAGCACCTCTATTTTCGCGTCCCGGCACGCTTGGAAATGGCTGACATCACCAGTGGCGGACGGCTTGTCTCCGACGACGATTTTCGCTTGTGGCTGCGCCGTGAAAACGGGAGCAACTACAACCAATGCGTGTTCCCGACCCAGACAGGCTACCTTGAGGAAATGGCCCACCGAAATCACCTCGCGTTTGATAGAAATGCCTTTGCCCGCACGCTGCCCAAGGCCATCGCCTTTGAACTCGACAAAAATGTCGAAACCTTCATCCGCAATTTTCTCCTTGAGGAAAATCCCCTCGATGTGCGCGAGGTCAAAACCGCGCTTGGCGCCTACGAGGAAATCAACACCCGCTTGAGGCGGCAGGAAAAGGAGGCGGAGTTCCTGCGCAAAATCCACGACCTTCACAGCGAGTTTGAAACCTCCATGCGCAAGGCCGCCGTTCATCGCCACGCGGCCATCATGCTCAAGCTCGCGCAAGAGGAGGAACGCCGCGACAAAGCCGCCACCGAAATCGAACGCCTCGAAAAAAACAACAAGGAAAACATCGCCAAGCGCGATAAAGCCGATGCCCGTATAAAAACGCTCGATGACATCCTCGCCAAGGCCAGACAAGACCCGGATGCAGTCAATCTTGGTGAGGAAATCAAGAAACGGGATACGTTGGAACAGCAGATTGAACAACTCCGCTCCGCACGGCGAAGCACGCAAAAACGGCTTGATGCCAGACACCACGACTGGACCCGGTGGCTGCGAGACGGGGGACGCCTCACGCTTCCCGGCATCGCTGAGAAACTCAATCTTGTGGACCACGCCTATGTCTCCGCGCTCGGCAACGCCGCGGACACGGAAGAAAACCGTTTCGCCGCCATGCGGCAGCTCGCTTATACATTTTCGAATCAACTCACTTGGGAAATTTCTCCCATACTTGAAGAACAGAAAAGAGAGATTGGTTCACTTGAGAAAAAACTGACGAAAATCAAAGACAGCATTGGAAAACTTGATCAGGGGGAAATGACTGGTGATTTTCCCGTTTTGGAAACCATCCGCCGCCAACTCGGCAATCGCGACGCCGCCTCCCAGCTTGCCCGTTATATCGAAGTGCGTCCCGACGCGGAAAAATGGTGGCCGGCCCTCGAAACGCTTCTCGACGACAACCGCCACACGATTGTCCTGAAAAACGCCGAAGATTACGCGCGCGCCCTTGCCGCCTTGCGCAGCGCGACGCCCGGAGATCACGCCGAGCATTTGCTCAATCCAAACGAAATTCCCCTCCCCCCGCCGGCCCATTCTGTCACGAAAGCATCGTCGCCTGATTCGCTCGCCCAAAAAATCACTGTCGAACATCCCGCCCCCGCCATTCACGCATTTGTCCAAAAACTCATCGGGGATGTCCATTGCGCCGAAGATACCGCCGCGCTTGATGCCGTCATTAAAAACGGCGCGCCAGCGGCGGTGACTCCCGACGGACATTTTGCGCGTCCGCCTTTGCGCCGCCGCTTGCAATCCGGCGAAACCGTTGCTCTGACACTCGGCAAAGCCGGCCTCGAACGCGTTCGCAAACGCCTGCTCGCACAACGCGGCGAAATAAAGGGCGAAAAAGAAAAACTCGAACGCCAATATCACGATGCCAGCGACTGGCTTAATCAGGCACGGGAAAGATTCCGCCTCGGCGACACCGATTTGCCCGACTACACGGACGAGATCGCAAAACTTCCCGGACTCGAAGAGGGGCTTCTTCAGGCAAAATCCACGGTCGAAATGCTATCAGTCCGCGAGGATGTGGTGAAACGGCAGCAGGAACTCGCCAGGCACGAAAAGGATAAAGACAGCCTTGTTGGAAAACTTGCCCTGCTCAATCAAGACATCGCCGGATACTCGATGAGTATTCAACCGCACATTGACGCCCGCGACAGTGCGAATGGGAAAATCGCAACACTCACCATAGACATCGCTGCCAGCCGCGCCAACCTCGGCAAAAACCTCCCGGGCATTTCCGACGCCGACCTCATCACGACTCGCGACACTCTCCGCGCCCGCTTCCCCAAAAGCTGGACGGACGCGATTGGCGAGGCCGGCCAACTCGCAACCGAAGCCGACGGCGCCGCCAACACCGCCAAAGCCAACCGCAATAACGAGCGCCGCTTTCTCGCCACCGCCCGCGACGAGAACGGCGAAAACAGTTTCCCGCTCAACGCCACCTATTCCGACCCCGAATACGATCCGGAAACCAATGACAACACCCTATGGGATGCACGTCTCAAAGTGCTGGAACAAATCGAAATCAAAAGATCGCGTGAACAAGCGGAATCCTGCCGCGCCAAATGGGAGGACCTCCTGCAAAAACGTGTCCTGCAAGGTCTGAAAGATCGCACGGAAAACGCCCGCCGCACCATTGACGACCTGCGCAAATGCCTCCGCACACCCATTCGCGGACTGCGCTACAATATCACGCAATCACGGGACACGCGAAACTACGCCACAATCTGGAGTCTTCTCAACACCGGACTCAACCCCGACGATCCGCTCTCCGCCGCCGTTCAGGACCCACAAGTGGCCGACGCAAAAAAAATGCTGCGCGATGCCATCAACGGCTTCGACGATCCCAACGCGTCCAAAACGCATCGCGCCCTGCTCGACTACCGCAATTATCACAACTACGACATCACCTTCACACCCGCCGACCGCGAAAATGCCGCGCCCATCTCACTTGGGAAAAAGCTGGGCAACCTTAGCGGCGGTGAAAACCAGGCGCCGTTTTTCATCTCCATGCTCGCCGCCTTCCGCCGCGTTTATGCCAGCGGCGACCTCTCCTCGCAACGCGCCCCGCACATCGGACTCGTTGTCATGGACGAGGCGTTCTCAAAACTCTCCGGCGATGGCATTGAGGACTGCCTTGAACTGGCGCGAAATTTCCAACTGCAACTCCTCATGGCATTCCCGCCCGAACGCCTCGGCGTCATGCTACCCCATGCCGAGACTGTCATCGTCTGCCGCAAGGAGGAGGAGCGTGGCCCGGACGGCTACATAACCCGCATTGACAACATCGCGATTCCCCTGCCCATGAAAGAGGCGCTTGATATTCTTTCATGATTCTCCCGTCCATGCGAAACAGGGAAATTCAACCGCTTAAAATCCCCATTGCCGCCACGCTTTTCGATCAATGGCGCAAGGTGCGCGGCACGGTTTGTGGACAACGACGGCGACCCTTTGCGATACGATGGGAAAAACTGCGCGACACCGCCGGCTCTCAAAATGCCGAGCAGGAGAGTTTCGCCATTCAAGACCTCAACGACATGGAATCCGCCGGCTGGCTCGCGTTAAAAAAGAACCGCCGCGGGCAAATTGAACGCATCACCATTCCGCTCGAAGCCGAGCCACGCTGGTGTGCGGCGTTTGGATTCACCCCGCCCGTTCCCAATCCCGACACCGCCCGCTTCCGCTCGCACCCTTGGGAACCCGAACTCGCCTTTTGCGCCAATTCGCCGCCGCAAATTCCTTTCGACGAACTCGCCGCGCTCAACGCCTTTCTCAAAAACGACGGACGCGACCGCCCGGTCGTTCCAATCAAGGAACGCTCCCTCGAAATCTTCGGTGACGAGAAACGCCTCGACACACTGGCCGGCTCAACCGTGCTCTTCGCAAAAGACCGCCTCTCGCTGGAAATCCTGCGCTGCCGCATCGTTCCCGAACCCCTCGCATGGCTGCGTGGCGCGCAAGCCGGCGGCCCGGTGCTCGTTCTCGAAAACGCCGCTGCCTTCGACACTTTCCGCCGTTGGGATAAGGAAATTTGCCCGGCATTTTCCGCCATCATTTACGGACACGGAAACACAGTCCGCTTCCGTGACGGCGTCCTGTTCCTGCGGGAAATCTTCGCCGAAATCGGCGGCGGGCGTCCGGTGTTTTATTTCGGAGACCTTGATCCCGCCGGATTGCGCATCCCGCGAACCGCATCGGACACCGCCATCAAAAACAATCTGCCGCGCATCCGTCCCTTGCTCTGGGCCTATCGGGAATTATGCAAAAAAACACCGCGCCCGAATAATAAAAACACTGGCAAACAAAGAGCAGCGGATTCGGAAAACGCGGATTCGGAAAACGGAATGGAAATGGATGAAACATCCTCTAACGAAGCCGACCTTGCATGGTTGGAAGATAATATTCTGATCCAATTTGCACGAGACGTGTTCACCTCAAACCGGCGCATCCCGCAAGAAGCCCTCGGATGGGAACACTTGAAAAATATACATGCCGATTCAGTTTGAATGTTCCATTCTCATTACAAGGGCACTTTGAAAAAGTCATTTTTTTAACCACGGATTACACAGCGCGGCATAGCCGCAACCAAAGATGGATGACGGCGGCAGGATATGCGAAAGGTTTTTGAGGGGTCTGTTTTGTCACAGAGGGCTTAGTAGCACGGAGCGCAGACACAGAGGACTGTCCGGCTGAATGAAAGGTTTTTTGCGAAGGGAACATTTTATTTTATTGAAAGGTGATTTGTGTAAGACCGTCCGGAAACTTGCGCGCCTCCATGAACTCTGTGTCCGCGCTCCGTGCTACTAACCTTAAGCATTGATTTTTTTGCGTATGATTTCCCTATGCGGCGAGACGGGTGAGTTGAGGTGTGGAGGCGCTGGCTGCGGCGAGCACACAGGGGATGATTCTGCGCGCTTTGGCGCTGAGGCGGTAGCGGT
>JAISGL010000442.1 GCA_031263125.1 Opitutaceae bacterium
CCAAGCGGGCACACGGCGTTTCGCGGGCAGGGATGTTCGCGCTCCCAGGATAGGCATTCGCGCGGCATTCACTCAATCGCGGGGTTCGGGTTTGTTTGATGTTTGATGGAGGGTGGAGGAACAACGCACCTGCGTTTTCTGCATTCTTTTGGCTGCGTAACATCAGTGAATAACTGATGTTACGCGGCGCGTACGTAGCGCAGGTTGCCAAGGCTGCTGATGAGGTGAAGCCTCGCTTGGTCGAAAAAAACGAACACCCGGTAACTGGCGGCGTGCGGCAGGCAAAGCAGGCTTGGCAGCCTGCGCTACGAGAGGGCAGGCACTGCGAAATCCTGCCGTTCGCGTAAGGTCATATAAAAACTCACTCGTGGCGGAGGGCGTCGATGGGGTCGAGGCGCGCGGCGCGGCGGGCGGGGGTGAAACCAAAGAGGATGCCGACGGCGGCGGAAAAGATGAACGCAATGATGTTTATCTGAGTGTTGAAGGTCACGGGGATGTTGATGAGCGAGCCGAGTCCGTAGCAGAGCGCGACGGCGAGCGCGATGCCAAGGATGCCGCCTATGCAGGAGATGGTCGTGGCTTCCACAAGGAATTGCAGGAGGACTTCGCGGGCACGGGCGCCGATTGCCAGGCGGATGCCGATTTCGCGGGTGCGCTCCGTCACGCTGACGAGCATGATGTTCATGATGCCGATGCCGCCGACGAGGAGCGAGACGCCCGCCACGGCGGCGAGGAGCATGGTCATCATGCGCGTGGAGCTGCTGAGGGTTTCGGCAATTTGACGGGTGTCGAAGACGTTGAAGTTGTTGTCCTGATTGGGCTGGAGGTTGCGGCGCTGGCGCATGAGGGCGGTGATTTCGGCGATCATGCGGGCGGAGCTGGCGCTGTCGGTCGCGGAGATGCTGATCATGGTGATGTCGTGCGCGCCGGTGTGGCCGGTGAGGCGGCGTTGGAGCGTGGTGAGGGGGACGATGATGGTGTCGTCCTGGTCGCCCATGCCCATCTGGCCTTTGGCGGCGAGGAGGCCGATGACTTCGCAGGAGGCGTTGCCGACGCGGATTTTTTGTCCGATGGGGTCGGCGGCGCCGAAGAGTTCGTTGCGGACGGTGTTGCCGATGACGCAGACGGCGGCGCCTTCGCGGTAGTCGGCGGCGTTGAAGAGGCGGCCCGTGGCGAGGGTCCATTTGTTGATGGTGAAGTAGTGTTCGTTGGTGCCGGTGACGTTGGTGGAGCGGGCGTTTTGGAGGTAGGCGGTGCTCATCGACGCGCCGCGCACGGGGGCGATGCTGGCGATGCCGGGGATTTGTTCGGAGATGGCGGTGACGTCGCCTTCGGTGAAGTTGGGGATGTTGGGCTGGCGGGGGCCGAAGCCGGCGCCGGGGCGGAGCATGAGGAGGTTGCTGCCGAGGCTGGAGATTTGGTTTTCGACGGCGCGCGTGGTGCCTTCGCCGAGCGTGACCATGGTGATGACCGCGGCCACGCCGATGATGATGCCGAGCATGGTGAGAAAGGCGCGCGTGACGTTGCGGCGAATTTCGCGGATCGCGATGTGCAGGGCGTTGAGTGCGGTGGAAAACATGAGATGAATTTTCGATTTTCGATTCTCGATTTTCGATTGGGAGCTGCCGCTCCACTCCCGCATTCGATACCGCGCGGTAGCGCGCAATCGAAAATCGAGAATCGAAAATCGAAAATTTTGAGAATTATGGTGAGTGGTTTCGGGTGCGTGTGAGGCGTGATATCACGGGCGACTTGTGTCGCTTTCGATGAGGCCGTCTTTGATGCGGACGGTGCGGTTGGCGTAGGCGGCGACGTCGTCTTCGTGGGTGACAATGATCACGGTGATGCCGCGGTCGGCGTTGAGGCGGGCGAGGAGGTTCATGATTTCAATGGTCGTGGCGGTGTCGAGGTTGCCGGTGGGTTCGTCGGCAAAGAGGGTGCTGGGTTCGGTGACGATGGCGCGGGCTATGGCGACGCGTTGCTGCTGTCCGCCGGAGAGTTCGGCGGGGGTGTTGCGGAGTTTGTCGGAGAGGCCGACGGAGGCGATGGCGGCGAGCGCTTTTTCGTGGCGTTCGCGCCGGGTGAGGCCGCGGTAGAGGAGGGGGAGTTCGACGTTTTCGATGGTGCTGGTGCGGGCGAGGAGGTTAAAGCCTTGGAAGACGAAGCCGAGGGCGTGGCGGCGGAGGAGCGAGCGTTGGTCGGCGGTGAGGGTTTCGACGGCGATGTCTTCGTAGCGGTAGATGCCGGAGGTGGGCGTGTCGAGGCAGCCGAGGGTGTTCATGAGCGTGGATTTGCCGGAGCCGCTGTGGCCCATGATGGCGACGAATTCGCCGCGTTGGATGTCGAGGTCGATGCCGCGCAGGGCCTGGAAGGCTGCGTCGCCGGTGCCGTAGGTTTTGGTGAGCTGGCGGAGGTGGATGAGTGGTGGCATGGTGGAGTGGGCGGTGGGTGCGGAGGGAGGCGGGTGGTGGGTGGGATTTGGGAGCGTGGCGGCGGGGAGGCGGGTTGATTTTCGATTTTCGATTCTCGATTTTCGATTGCGCGCTGCCGCGCGGTGTCGAATGCGGGAGTGGAGCGGTAGCTCCCAATCGAAAATCGAGAATCGAAAATCGAAAATTCCTCAGCGGGCGTTGGTGATGATTTGGAGGTCGGCGGCGAGGGTGTCGGCGGAGATTTCGGTGTGGCGGCCGTCGGTGAGGCCGACGTGTACGGTGAGGGGGTGCGGGTGGCCGTCTTTGAGGATGTGGATGCGGGCGGCGCCGTTGGCGGTTTTTTCGCCGGAATCGCCGTTGCCGGGGCGCCGGTTCTGGCGGCGGGGCGGCATGGGGACGAGGCTTTGGGCGAAGGTTTTGGACTGGCCGCCGAAGGCTTGCGCGGCGGCGTCGGCGGGGTCGAAGCGGAAGGCGGCGACGGGGACGAGCCAGACGTTTCTGGCCTCGGCAACGGAGATGTCGGCGGTGGCGGTCATGCCGGGGCGGAGGCTG
>JAISGL010000455.1 GCA_031263125.1 Opitutaceae bacterium
GTCCCCGCGCTCAGCGCCAGCAAACTCGACCCCGTCGTCGCCCTCCGCTACGAATGAATTACAGAGTTACAAAGTCACAGCGTCACAGAAGACAGAGTCACAGAGGACAGAGTCACAGAGGACAGAGTCACAGAGGACAGAGTCACAGAGGACAGAGTCACAGAGGACAGAGTCACAGAGGACAGAGTTACAGAGTCACAGAGAAACACACACACATGGCCCTCCGTCCTCCGCCCGCTGTCCTCTGCCCTCTGTCCTCCGTCCTCTGTCCTCCGTCCTCTGTCCTCTGCCCTCCGCCCTCTGTCCTCTGTCCTCTGTCTTCTGCCCTCTGTCTTCTGTCTTCTGTCCTCTGTCCTCCCTTCAGTCCTTCAGCCTTTTTGAACCAGGCGGAGAGTTCGCGGGCGATGCCGAGGTGGCTGAGGCAGTCGGGGCGGTTATGGGTGATTTCGATGTCGAAGACGGTGTCGCCGGGGGGGAGGATGTCGTTGAGGGGGGTGCCGAGCGGGGGCGCGGAGGGGGCAGAGGACGGAGGACAGAGGGCAGAGGACAGAGGACGGAGGACAGAGGACGGAGGACAGAGGGCAGAGGACGGAGGACGGAGGGCGGAGGGCGGAGGGCGGAGGGCGGGGGGCGGAGCGGCGGGGGAGGGGGCGGAGGAGGAGGACTGAGCGGACTGATCGGACGGAGTGGACGGATCGGACAGATCGGACGGAGCGGGGGGGGTGCTGGTGCTGGCGAGGATCATGAGGCCGGCGTGGTCGCCGTCTTCGAGGGCGAGTTCTTTTGAGGAGCACATCATGCCGTCGGAGGTCTGGCCGCGGATTTTGGATTGTTTGATTTCAAAATCGCCGGGGAGGATCGCGCCGGGGAGGGCGACGGGGACGATGTTGCCGGGGTCGCAATTGGGCGCGCCGCATACGATGGTTTTAACGCCGCCGGCGGGGCCGACGTCGACGGTGCAGATGGAGAGTTTGTCGGCGTTGGGGTGTTTGGCGCGGGTGAGGATGCGTCCGGTGACGACGTTGTTGAGCCGGGGCGCGCCGGTGTCGTGAACGGATTCGACTTCGAAGCCGAGGAATGTGATGGCGCGGGAGAGTTCAGCGGTGGTTATGCCGGCGAGGTCGACGTAGTCGTTGAGCCAGGAGAGGGAGAGTTTCATGAGTGTGGTGCGAGAGTGGGTGGGTGGTGTTTGAAGGTGGCGCGTGTGGCGGTGGTTTTTATTTTGGATTTTCGATTTTCGATTTTCGATTGGGAGCTACCGCTCCAGGCTGATTTCGGTGCCGCGCGGTAGCGCGCAATCGAAAATCGAGTACCGAGCGAAGCGACATCATCATCGAAAATCGAAAATTTCCTCACGCGAATTGGCGGAGGAAGCGGAGGTCGTTTTGGTAGAAGTAGCGGATGTCGTCGATGCCGTAGAGGAGCATCGCGAGGCGTTCGAGGCCCATGCCAAAGGCGTAGCCGGTCCAGATGTCCGGGTCGTAGCCGACGGCTTCAAAGACCGTGGGGTCAACCATGCCGCAGCCACCGATTTCGATCCATTCCTTGTTTACTTTGGGGAGGTGCCGGGCGCTGAGGTCGACTTCAAAGGAGGGTTCGGTGTAGCCGAAGTAGTGCGGGCGGAAGCGGGTCTTGGTGTCTTTGCCGAGGAGGGAGGCGAAGATGTAGTCGAGGAGGGCCTTGAGGTCGCGGACGGTGACGTTTTTGTCGACGTAGAGGCATTCGAGTTGGTGGAAGTTGGCGGAGTGCGTGGCGTCGGTGGTGTCGCGGCGGTAAACGCGGCCCGGCGAGACGATGCGGATGGGCGGCGGGCCTTTGAGCATGGTGCGGATTTGCACGGTGGATGTGTGCGAGCGGAGGAGGTATTTTTCGCCGGGGACTTTGCGGGAGATGTTGCCGAAGCGGGTCTCGGCGGGGAAATAAAAGGTGTCCTGCTCGTTGCGGGCGGGGTGGTCGGGCGGGGTGTTGAGGGCGTCGAAGCAGTAGAACTCGGTCTCGACTTCGGGGCCTTCGACGACGTTGAAGCCGGCTTTGGCGAGGATGCGGCACATTTCCTCGCGGACGAGCGTGAGGGGGTGGTGCGTGCCGGCGGGGGCGTCGGGCGAGGGGAGCGTGGGGTCGACGTCGGGGCCGAGTTGCGCGGCGAGTTCGCCGGACTCGATGGCGCGGAGGGCGTTTTCGAGGAGGGCGGCGAGGGCGGTTTTGGTTTCGTTGATGCGTTTGCCAACGATGGGTTTTTGCTCCTTGGGGAGCGCGCCCATTTGCCTCATGAGGGTGGTGAGCGAGCCGTTGGGTCCGACGTAGCGGGCTTTGGCGGCTTCGAAGTCGGCGCGGATTTTGAGCGCGGGGAGTTCGGCGCGGGCGCGGTCGAGGAGGGCGGTGAGCTGGGCGGTGAGCTGGGTTTGCATGGAGAGCGGGTGGGAGGAATTTTCGATTTTCGATTTTCGATTGGGAGCTGCCGCTCCAGGATGGGTTTCGGTTTTGATTTTTGTTTCGCGCGGTAGCGCGCAATCGAAAATCGAGAATCGAAAATCGAAAATTTATCGGGTTGCCGGTGAGTGGCTGAATGGACGGTAAGTGTTGTTCGGCAGTTGGCGTTGGCAAAAAACAAAAAGAGGGCGGCACCTCGCCGGAACGAGGCCCGTCCTCCGTGGTTTTCTGGAAAGGAGAGGCGAGCCGCGTTTTGCGCGCAGGCTCGCGTTAAGTTTTTCAGGCTTTGGCGGTTTTCGCCTCGGCCTTGGTCTTCAACGCGTCCCGGGCTTGTTTGACCAGGGCGTCAAAGGCGGCTTCGTCGCGAATCGCGAGGTCGGAGAGGACCTTGCGATCGAGGCCGACGCCGGCGGCGTTGAGGCCCTCGATGAAGCGGTTGTAGCTGATGCCGGCGTTGCGGCAGGCGGCGTTGATGCGCGCGATCCAGAGGGCGCGCATGTCGCTTTTCTTTTTGCGGCGGGCCTTGTAGGCGTACTGCCAGCCGTGGTGGACGGCTTCCTTCGCGTAGCGGAAGAGCTTGGATTTGCTGCCGAAGTAGCCTTTGGCATGCTTCAGCATGTTTTTGCGGCGCTTGCGCGACGCGGGTGAGTTTGTGACACGAGCCATGTTATTTGGTGTTGATTTGGTTTGGTCGCCGCCGGGTCGTCTCGTTGGGATTCACCTGGCTGGCGAAGTTGTTATTATTCGCAGGCGCTGGTCCTTTCGCGCGTCAGGCGTGCGGCAGGCAACGGAGGAGCGGAGGCGTGTGGGTCTCGGAGAGAGCCTTGGCCTTGCCCAGACGGCGTTTCTGCTTGGAGGACTTGGTGCTCGCGATGTGGCGGGTACCCGGCGAACGATACATCAATTTGCCCTTGGCGGACACCTTGAAGCGTTTGGCAACGGACTTTTTGGTCTTTTGCATGATTACAGTGGAGCCGGATAAAAGACAGTCCGCGGCGGCGGGTGTAAAGGGGAAATTTGGGAAATTTACTCCCTTCTCCCTCCCGCATCGTTTGCCGCCCTCAACTGCCCGCATGCCGCGTCGATGTCGCGTCCGCGCGGCCTGCGGAAATGCGCCACGGCGCCGCCCTCGCGCAACACTTTTAAAAACGCGGATGCCGCCGCGTCGTCGCTGCCCTCGTAATGCGCGCCGCTCAGGCTGATGCCCGTCGGATTGTAGCGCAACAGATTCGCGTGCATGCGCCGGCCTTTCAGCAGCGCCGCGAGCTGACGCGCCTGTCCGGGCGAATCGTTCACGCCTTTCAACAGGCAATACTGGATGGTCACGATGCGCCCCGACTTCGCCTGATAGCGATCCGCCGCCGCCAGAATGTCATCGACGCGAAACCGTTTTCCCGCCGGCAGCAGCCGCGCGCGCGTCGCGTCGTCGGGCGCGTGCAACGACACCGCGAGGTGGATGTTCAAATCCGCCGCCGCCATCGCGTCGATGCCCGGCACGATGCCCACGGTCGACACCGTGATCTGCCGCCAGCCGAGATTGCCCATGCCGTTCGACGCGATCCGCCGCACCGCCTCAAGCACCGCGTTGAGATTCAACATCGGCTCGCCCATCCCCATGAAAACGAGCGTCCGCAGTTTTCTCCCCGCAAGCGCCGCCTCGCGCCGGATCGCCAGGAATTGTTCGACCATCTCGCCGGCGCTCAGATTGCGCTCGAAACCGGTCTTTGTTGTAGCACAAAAATCGCACCCCATCGCGCAGCCAACTTGCGACGAAACACAACCCGCCGCGCTGTCCGCCGCAAAATTCGCCATCATCACCGCCTCGACCGTCCTGCCATCGGCGAGCCGGAGCAGCACTTTCGCCGTGCCGTCCTCCGCCACCTGCCGCGCCGCGATCTCCGCGCCCGCCGCAAACCCGCGCAAATACCCCGCCAGCGCGGCGGGCAGTTTCAGCGCGTCGAAATCCGCCGCGCCATTTCCCTCATAATACGCGCGCATCACGCGCGCCGCATGCACGGGTTTGTGTCCGCGCTCCCCGATATGCCGCGCGAAACCAGCCGTCGAAAATTCTGCCAGCGATGCCATGAACAAAAGCCGCAAACTCACGCATCGTTTCCCACAAACGCAAGCCCGTCGTGGATTCATGGAGAATCAAGGCAGGGCGGAATCAAGGCAGGGCAGGCGGGAGAGTGGGCAGGAGCGGCAGGAAAGTGGCATAACCTGCCGTTTCCGCTCCTCATCAAATCGGATGGGCGGGTTTCCCTCATCCGGCTTTCCGTGAATTTCCGCGAACGTTCTTCCGGTTGACTTTCGCGTAACTGTCACTTCCGCGTCCCTGTCACTTCCGCGTCAGCTCCACTTCGTCTTGCGGCATGGCTTCCGTCGAAGTGCCCGAACTTTGTTGTGGTGTTGTGCCCGTCGCGCTTTCGGGTCGGAAACCATGCTTCCGCAAAAGCGGGGAAACTGCTTTTGCCAGCGGGGAATCTTTTGGGGACTTGGCGAGCGCATCGGCAAGCGCGCGCAAGGTTTCTTCCGGCGGGCGTGCGTCGCCGAGGCTCCACGCAATCGCGAGCAGTGCCAGGGTTTTCACGCTGCCGGGCGACAGCCGCAGCGCGGCATCGAGCGGCTCGACCACGCGCCATGTTTCCTCCGCCGAAAAACGGTGCAGCCCGCCTCCGGGCGCGCGCTCCTCAATTTCGCGCCGCCTCACGCGAGCAAGTTCACGGAGCGCGTCGGGACGCGCCGTGCCGAGCGCGAACGCCTTTTCGAGCAGCGCCGGCGCCGCTTTTTTGTCGCCATGACGCGCCTCGAACAAGCCGCGCGCGGCGAGAAACTCGGCATCGTCAAACGCGCGCGCGTCGCGCCGCGCGGCGCCGGCAAGCATTTCGCCGGCAAGGTGCGGCGTGCCGCACGCAAGAAACCAGTCGGCAAACATTCGCGCGCGCTCGACGCGCCCCGCGTCGCGAAATCCAACTTTCACCGCCGGCGCCGGCACTGTGAACGACGCCACGCCCCATAAATTCGCCTTCCCCGTGTGATTGTCCGGCCCGAGCAAGCGCCAGTGCGAATACATTTTGTCATGAAAATCCTCGTAGTCCGTATTGAAGCATTTTTTGAACAACGCCTCGTCGAGTGGCTGCTTTTTCAGCGCATTTGACAATTTCACATAACCATCGCGCACGGCGGCATCGGGGCTGAAAATACAATAAAGGGAAAAGTCGGCAATCTGGCGTTTGTAGGTGAGGTAATTTTCGACCGTTTGCATCGTGTCGGAGCCGTCGTATGTGGTGCGAAACATTTCTGGAAATTCAAGGACATCGCGCAAACCGAGGCGCGGTCCGCCCATCATGAATTGCGAAAGCGCGGACGCCTTTGTCCTGTCAAAATCCGTTGACGCGCCCTGAAAAACAACGCGCTCTCGTTTGTAATCATAACGCCGGATCAGCACGCCGTCCTTTTGCGCGAGAAACCAGCCGTTGTCGTCAGTGATAATTTGAGTTTCATCGCGCCGCATCACGCCGCGTTCGCGCGCATCGAGCGTCATTATTTTTGAATTTGCAAAAAAATAAACCAGATTTTCCTGCCTTATGTTTTTCCCATTGAGGCAAAGCCGCAAATACGCATCGACGAGAATACTTGTCGGGTAGTAATGATTGGCGCGGCCTTTGTATGCTTTTGGAACATGCAAAATTATTTGCGCGCGCTCGGAATTCAATCTTGTCAAAGAAGAAACGTGCGATTTGGGCGAATAGGAAAGTTTCTTTTCTCCCTGAACCTCGGGCCGCGCGATTTTTTGTGACGGCATTTGCGCGCGCTCTTCGATCTTTTGGCCGGATTTTTCATCGATGGATTTTATGAATTTCTCCAAATTCATGTCTTGTATCAAAATGATGCGCGCCGGCATTTCGAGTTTCATGTCAAACAGCGCGCTCCGTGCCTTGAGTGTTTCAATTATACGCAACGCGTTTTGGATGATTGCCGCCGCCATTTTGTCATTGTCGAGCGAGCAAAGGATTTCAAATTCCCCCATCCGCGCGAATCGCCACGAGTAGCGGTTTGCGGAAACCTCGAACGCCTCCATTTCGACGATGTCCCCGGTGTCAGTGCCGGATTGCGCGACGGCAATGCCGGTGCCGGCGGCGATGGCGATTGCGATTGCGGTGATTGCCTGGGCGAGACGTGATGCGGAAATTTTTGCGGCGGCCATGATGGAAACGAAAAAAACACGCACGCTGAAAAACACAAGCCGCGCCAGTGCGCGGCGCCCGTATGCTCAACTGAGGAATTTGAGTACAACAAGCAAGGTGGCCGGGAAACTGAGCTTCGGGGCGCTGGCGCGACGCGTGCCAAGGGCTGTGGTCGAGGAGGAGATCGAAAAAGCCGTGCGCTGGCACAAGGGGCAATCCGATAGTGCTAGAGGGGCAATCCGAAAGGGCTAGGGGCAAACCGAAAGGGCTAGGGGGAGTATTGTTGATTTTTTGAAATACAAACCATTCCAGACTCAAAACCACAAGGCAACCATGCATACTGTGTGCGCCATCCAACGACATTTGCAATCCCTTCCAGGCTTTCATGAAAATCAACAATAATTCCCCTGGCCCCTTTTGCTTTGCTTTGCTTTTCTTTCCTTTTGCTTTTCTCCCCTTGGCCTCTTTTGCTTTTGTCCCTTTCGTATCCAAACCATAACTACAACAACACGCACATCACGCGCATCAATACCACGCACACCACCATGAACAGACGCAAAGCCATCAAACTCCTTGCCGGCGCCGCCGGTCTTGCAACCACGGCCGCCTTGCGCGCGCAGTCCGCCGCCGGCCACGCATTCGATGCCGGCCACGCCGCCGCTGAAGATTTTCCGAAGTTTCCCAAAAACTTCACCTTCGGCGCCGCCGCCGCTTCCTACCAAATCGAGGGCGCGTGGGATGCCGACGGCAAAGGCCCGTCCGTGTGGGACATTTTCACGCACGAACCCGGCAACATTTTTGAAAACCACACCGGCGACACGGCCTGCGACCATTATAATCGTTATCCCGAGGACGTCGCCCTCATGCGCACCCTCGGCGTGCAAGCCTACCGTCTCTCGCTCGCCTGGACGCGCATCCAGCCCGAGGGCACAGGCGTCCCCAACGAAAAAGGTCTCGCGTTCTACGACCGCCTTATCGACGCGCTCCTCGCGGCAAACATCACGCCGTGGGTGACGCTTTTCCACTGGGATTTGCCGCAGGCGCTCCAGCGGCGCGGCGGCTTTGTCAATCGCGATTTCCCCGACTGGTTCGGCGACTACGCCGCCATCGTCGCCAAACGTCTCGGCGACCGCGTGAAAAACTGGATGACGATAAACGAGCCGCCCGTCATCATCGGCCTCGGTTATCAGGACGGCAAAAACGCCCCCGGCCTCAAGCTGCCCTTCGCCGACTGTCTCGCGGGCGCGCACCATCTCCTCATGGCGCACGGACGCGGCGTGCAGGCCCTGCGCGCCAACTGCCGCGGCCCCGTGAAAATCGCCATTGCGCAAACCAGCCGCGAACCGATTCCCGCCGATGACAACCCGCGCACCATCGAGGCCGCGCGCGCGGCGTATTTCTCATGCGAAGGAAAACATTTCTGGAATCTCTCCTGGTGGGCCGACCCGGTTGTCCTTGGCCGCTATCCCGAGGACGGACTCAAAGCCTACGCCGCCGAGATGCCGCGCATCGCCGATGGCGACATGAAACTCATTTCGCAGCCGGTCGATTACCTTGCCTACAACTGTTACTCGGGTTTCCCGTATGAAATCGCGGCGAACGGCCAGGCGCGTCCGAAGCCCGAAGGGTGGGGCATTGGCAATCCGCGTGGCACGCTGTCGTGGCTGAGCGTCGCGCCGCGCGCGCCGTACTGGGCGGCGCGCTGGCAGACGGAACGCTACAAACTTCCCTTTGTTTTCAGCGAAAACGGATTCTGCAACACCGACTTCATCCACCGCGATGGCAAGGTTCACGACCCGCAGCGCATCGACTACATGGCCGGTTATCTCGGCGAAATCGCCCGTGCCATCGCCGAGGGGTATCCGGTTACAGGATACTTTTATTGGTCGATCCTGGACAATTTCGAATGGGCCGAGGGTTACAAGGACCGCTTCGGTTTGGTGCATGTTGATTATACAACGCAAAAACGCACGCCAAAGGATTCGTATTATTGGTATCAACAATTGATAAAGCGCACCGGCGAACAGGAGTGATGCCAGCATGGTGTTACGCAGCCGGCCGTTCCTGGGAGCGCGGGCATCTTTGCCCGCGATGCGTTTGACTGCGATGCGTGTTTGAAAGACACCAGGCGGGCGTACGGCGTTTCGCGGGCAGAGATGCCCGCGCTCCCAGGAAAGACCTTCGCGAGCGCGGCCTGACACAAGGTCAGGCCCTGCAAAATCCCGCCGGTTGTAAAACATCAGTTATTCAAAAAACCCCAGCGCGGAGAAGCCGCAACCAAAGGAACAGGCTCAAACCAACAATCCAATTGCCACAAAAAACACAAAAAAAGCCTCCTCGCATATGGGTGTTTTCCGGGCGCTTATAAGCGCCGCGAACCGGGTTTTGGCAAAAGGGCACTTTGAAAAATAGTTTAAAAACCAAATCAATAAATTAACCACGGATTACACGGATGAACACGGATAAAACCAGGCACTCGATCAGTCTTTTTCTTATCCGTGATAATCCGTGCAATCCGTGGTTAAAAAAATGACTTTTTCAAAGT
>JAISGL010000034.1 GCA_031263125.1 Opitutaceae bacterium
ACGTCGCTGTTCACCTCCGTCACGCGCCAGCCGTTGCGCGTCGGGTGAAAATCGAAACGCATCACGCGAAACGCCTCCGTGTTTCCCAGCGCGTCCGCGCCCGCGTTGCGCAACACGCGCTCCAGCGTGCGCGGCAGCGCCAGCCGTTCCAGCAATCCGCCGCCGCGTGTCACGATCTCGCGCTCCGCCGCGAGTGTTTCCGCGTAAAGCGCCCCGGACAGCGCCGCGAGTTCGCTCCACTGCGCCGGCGACAGCGTTATCGCAAAATCCGCCAGCACCGGCGTGTCGCCCACCTGCGGGTCCCATTTGCAACACTCGAAAATCGCGCGCCGCCGCACGCCGGCCATGCGCCCGGCGGACAGCGCCGCCGTGCAACGCAAGCGTGACCCCGTTTCGACTGTGCCCGCCGCATTCACCATTTGCCCGCCCACATGAGGCAATACGCCGCGTAACTCAATTCCAGCCCCGCAATCACCCCGCTCACCGTCGCCGACAGCCGTGCGCGCCGGAAGACCATTTCAAAAAAACACAGCGTCAGCGCGATCCCGAACAACGGCCACGCCGTCGCAAAAAAATCGCGCACCGTCGCCCCGCCGCTCACCCAGTCGCCCGCCACCGCGCGTCCCGCGATCACGCCCGCCATCGCCAAAAACGCGCCCGTGCGCACCGCCAGCCCGACATCGCGACCGACCGTGATGCGTTCGACCACGTTTGCCGACAGATTCATCAGGAGCAGCCCGCAAAACATCGTGCCCGTCGAAAGCCCCGCCGAAAACACCACAACCCACCACCCCGGGCCGTCGCCGATATTTCCGCCCGCAAACGCCGCCGCCGCGCCGATGACAAGCCCGCTCCCGAGAACCGCCGCCGCCGGATTTCCGCGCTCGATCCAATCGTCGCGCATCACAAAACCGAAACCCCCGGCAACCGCCACCGTCAGTTGCATCCACGCGGCGCCCATCGCCAGATAAAACAACGTATATTTCACGCTGTCCCGCACATCGTATGACGCCACTGTCCGCAACACGACCAGCACGCCTGCCAGCGCCGCCAGCGGAATGATGCCCGCCCAAATCCGCGCCGCCGTGTGCCGTCCAAAATCATCAAAACACAAGGCCACCCGGTACCAGCGCACCCAGAACCAACAGGTGGCGGTACATACAACGAGGCAGAAAAGTTCGTCTTCGGACATGATTTGCGCGCAACGCTATGCGCACCGCCAAGTTCCCGCGAGCCACATTTTGCCAAAAAGCATTTTGGCGACATTCCGCCACCCTGCGATGCCATCGCCACCCTGCGATGCCATTGCAGAAAGTGTGATAACATTACGTTACAACTTCACATGCACATGCGTTACGACATCGCAGAACTCCGCCCTCCAGCCCTCCGGCACAAGTGTGGTATTATATCTTTGACGGGTGTAATTGCGGAAGGTAGCTACGGCGAAGCCGTTGCCTATTATAGCCCGAGGTTGCGACAACGTCGCTACCTCGGGTTATCAAATAAAAAAACAAACACAACCCCAACGGGGTTGCCTAATAACATTGCCATAAATCACCCGCGCTTCGGCGGTTCAATCCTAGGCAACCTCTTCGAGGTTGTGACAATTTTTTCCCCTTTTCCCAGGGTAGCGACTACGTCGCAACCCTGGGCTTCATTGGGAAACGGCTTCGCCGTTTTTGCGCCCTTCGGCGCTCTCCCTTCGGCACTGCTTCGGGTCCCTCACTTGATTGCTACCTTTCGCAATTACCATCTTTGACGGCAGGGTGGGCGGGAGCGGCAGGTTGCACCACTTCCTGCCGCTCCTGCCTGCTCGACCCTTTTTGCGCGCGTGTTGATTCGCGCCCTTGACACTCCGGGCTTCGACGGCATAACCAATCAACTTTTTAACAACGAGAAACCACATCCATCAATCGCACTCAGCAACCGCACATAGCATATGCCCGCAGCCAACGATATTCGCAAAGGTCAAGTCATCAAATACAACGGCGAACCACATCTCGTCATGGAAACACAGCACCGCACGCCGGGCAATTTGCGCGCTTTCGTGCAAATCAAGATGCGCAATCTCCGTTACGGCAAGGCGCTCGACCAGCGTTTCGCCTCCACCGAGACCATCGAGGTTTTTCAGACCGACAGACGCACGCTCGAATTCAGTTACGCCGACCGCGGGACTTACGCGTTCATGGACCCCGAGACGTTTGACCAGATCGAACTCAGCGCGCAGCAGCTCGGCGACGCGGTGAACTACCTCGCCTCCGGGGGCAAGGTCGACGTCCTTTTCGTCGACGACAAACCGCTCAATGTCGAGATTCCATCATCGGTCGCGCTCAAGATCATCGAGAGCGCCGAGGGCATCAAGGGTGACACCGCGAGTAACGTGCAAAAACCCGCCAAGCTCGAAACCGGCCTCACGATTCAGGTGCCGCTTTTCGTCAGGGAAGGCGAGGTCGTCCGCGTCAACACCGCCGACGGCACTTATCTCGGACGCGCCTGACGTAGCGCAGGCTGCCAAGCCTGCTGACGGGGCGAAGCCTCGCCCGGTTTGAAAAAAAACGAACACCCGGCTGCGTGCGGCGTGTGACGTACGACATGCGGCGTGCAGCATGCGGTGTGCGACGTACAGCATGCGGCGTGCAGCGTGCGGTGTGTAACGTTCGGCATGCGGCGTGCGGCCGGCAAAGCAGGCTTGGCAGCCTGCGCTACGTGCGCGGCTCTATTCCTTCGCCCGTCCGCACGAGCCGCGCACGATGAGTTCGGCGGGCAGGCTCACGTGCGTGGGTGCCCCGGTGTTCGCGCCCGACATGCGGTCGAGCAACACCGACACCGCCGCCTGCATCAGCGCGTCGAGTGGCTGGCGTATCGTCGTGAGCGGCGGGTTGCTCATGTTGCCGATATGAATGTCGTCGAAACCGACCACCGACACATCGCGCGGTATGTGCAGGCCCGCCTCGCGCGCGCCGGCGAGCACGCCGAACGCCGTCATGTCGTTGATCGCGACGAAGCCCGTGGGCGCGTCCTGTTGCGCGAGCAGATGGCGCGCGCCGGCGAGTCCGATTTTGGAATCCTCGCCCTTGCTGCCGGCGGACGTCATTTCGAGCCACTCCCACGCGGGCGTCGGCGTGATGCCGTGGGCGCGCAGGGTCTGCCGGTAGGCTTCGAGACGGTCGATGCGGTTTGCGGAATTGATCGGCCCCGCGACAAACGCGATGCGCTTGTGGCCGAGTCGCAGCAGGTGCCCGACCGCCATCGCGACGCCGCCGCGATTGTCGACGCGCACGCTGTCGATTTTGAGTCCGTCCTCGTCGCTGCCGGCGCGGTCGAAGGCGACGATTTTCAGGCCGCGCCGCGCCAGCCCGCCGAGATGTTTCATGGAGAGCGGCGACGAGCCGAGGATCAGCCCGCGGATGCCGAGCGAGAGCATCGACTCCGCGTAACGTTGCTCCCGGTCGATGTCGCGTTCGCCGTTGCAAAGCATGACCTGGCAGTTGCGCGCCATAGCCGCGTGCTCCGCGCAACGCGCAAACGCGCCCCAGAAAGGATTCTCCACCGACGGCACGATCAGGCCGATGATGGACACAAAGCCTGTCTTCAACCCGCGCGCCATGCGGTTGGGTTCGTAGCCCAGATCGCGCACGGCGCGCATCACGCGGTCCAGCGTTTCCCCGCTCATGCGGTTTTTTTTGCCATTGAGGGCGTTGGAGATGGTGCTCGGCGAGACGCCGGCGAGCCTGGCGACTTCGAGGATGGTGGCTGATTTGCCGGAGCTGCCGAGCTTGCCGGAGTTTTCGGAGCTACCGGAGCTGCCGAAGTTTTCGGAGCTGTCGAAGCCGCCGGATTTGTTGAATTTGTTGGAGAGTGGCCGCACTGCCCGCTATTTTTTGCGCATCGCGGGCAGGCGCAATCGCAAAGATTTTTTTCGTTGGAAACTGGGCGCGCAATTCCACCGCCTTGCGGCTTGGCAAAGCGCGGGAACACCGCGAAACTCCGCGCCTCTTATTTCCACAAAACCCGCAACCCGCGACAACATCAACCCACGCCAACATCAAACCACCCATGAGCACACAGGAAACCAAACCCGCCGCCGAAAAACCCGCCTCCGAAAAACCCGCCGCCGGGGAATCCAAAACCGAGTCCTCCGAAGTCCGCAAAGCCAGCTTCTGGATCAGCCAGTTCTGCGTCATCATCGCCACCGTCCTCGGCGTTTACCTCGCCGCCACGCAGGGACTCAAGCAAGCCGTCGCGTTCGACGACATCCGCTCCGACAAAAACAACTGCTACCTGCGCATCTCGCTGCGCACCGAGATGGCAAGCAATGTCGAAGTCGTCAAAGCCTACATCGCCAAAATCCGCAAAAACGACACCCTGTCCGCCCGCAGGAGCGCGCTCCCTCTCCAGATGTTCGTGTGGGACAACATGAAGTTTTCCTCCAACACCCTCGAAACCCCGTCCGAACTCCTCAACGGCAACATCGAGTTTCTCCGCAACATCAACCACCTCTACGGTGAACTCTCCAGCAGCGGCATCACCACGGAAACCGGCCTCAAGCGCATGGAGGAAGCCATCGAAAAACTCGAAAAGGAAATCTTCCCCAAATTCGACGCCAGCATCGCCCAGCTCCGCGCCAGCCTCGAAAAACGCAACATCAAAATCTGAGCGCGAAAACGCGAAAGTCCCGCCGCAGCCGCCCCCGCCATCGCCGCTGCCGCCCCCGCAGCCGACACCGCCCCCGCTGCCCCGCCCCCGCCGCAAAAACCGGCGGGCGCCGGCGTGAGCCGACTTAAATCGATTTAAGTCGACTTAACTGATGTTACGCGGCACGTAGGGCCTGACCTTGTGTCAGGCCGCGCACGCATGGGATGCCACACTGGTAATTCGCGGCCTGACACAAGGTCAGGCCCTACAAAATCTGCCGGCTGCGTAACATTAGGACTTAAGTCGACTTAAGTCGGCCCGGTGCCACTCGCTCAACGCCTCCGCCCAACGCCCCACGCCACTCGCCCAACGCCTCCGCTCCACGC
>JAISGL010000082.1 GCA_031263125.1 Opitutaceae bacterium
GTCGCAACGCGACCGACACCACCGGAACCCAACATAAAAAGCACAGCATCCCGGAGGGATGCCAGAAACATATGGTACGCGCCTCTGGCATCCCTCCGGGATGCTGTTTTCCCGCAAACCAATATCCGGTGGTGTCGCTCGCCAAGCCTCGCTCAACCACCGGCTAAGTTCTGGCAAGCCTCCGGCTTGCCCCGGCGGTATCGCCCTGCCAAAATCCTGTCAGTCGCGTAACATCAGTTATGAATATATTGGTAATTCGATGCGAATTATCACGCGTTATGGGATACTAGAAACGGTTGCACACGCCGCAAGGCAAGTCGGGCGATTTTTCTTTAAATGAGTCACTTGATGCACCAATTATCACACCACTTTATGAGCACATTAACAGTGGCAAAAGCAAAGGCCGGACTTGGCGGCCTCATCGACAAAGCATTTACCGGCGAGGAAATTTTCATTGTGCGGCCACGCGGCAAAACCGGGCGTGCCATTGTGCAGCTTGTCCCGGTGGCGGAATCCGGGCCTATCCCCCACTATCCGCCTGGCGCGCTTGTGATGAATCGCGCGCGCATTGCCGCAATGGACACACTGCCCGACCTGGACGATCCGTTTGCACAATGAAAGTCGCAAAAAACCGCCGTTTTTCAGGCAATGGGATGTTGTGAAAGTCCGCGTGAATCCAACCGACCGGGACGAGCATTATGTTGTCATCATCTCGCCCGACGAACTCATTGCGCGCCGCACGCGTGTAAACGTGCTTTTTGGCACCAGCAAGCAGCCCGCCGACACAATTGCCCTTGGTCAAATTTTGCTTGATGCGGCGGATGGTTTGGAACGCCAGACAATCATCGACTGTTCTTATTTTCCCGTTGTCCGGCCCGACCAAATATCGATGCGCGTCGGCACCGTCACGCATGAGCGCCGGCAAGTCATTCTCCGGCTTATCGCCGCGTGTTTACGCGGCTTCTAATATCAACGCTTGGGATTTTTGGATTTTACGCGCCAGAGGTTTCGCAAGTAACGCCTCTGCATTTTGGACATGCTTTTCTTGGTTATTCCGCCACCAACCGAACCCGAACTTCGCGATTGGGCGGGGGCGACGCGAAGTCCGTTCCTGGGAGCGCGGGCAACTTTGCCCGCGAAACGTCGTGCGTCCGCTTGGTGTATCTCGAAAATTCATCGCGGGCAAAGATGCCCGCGCTCCCAGGGGTGGAATGGCTTTCGCGTTGCCATCGTCAAACGTGACGCAGGCTGCCAAGCATGCTTTGCCTGGCACACACCGCCGGGGGGTGCCGGTTTTTTTTGAATCGGGCGAGGCTTCGCCTCGTCGGCAGGCTTGGCAGCCTGCGCTACGTCGCGTTGCGCTGCGTCGCGTTGCGCTGCGTCGCGTTGCGTTGCGTCGCGTTGCGTTGCGCTGCGTCGCGTTGCGTTGCGCTACGTCGCGTTGCGTTGTGCTATGTCGCGCTGCGTTGCATCAGTTAGATTTTGGAGCGGCGCAGTTTTTTGTTGGCGGCGGCGATGTCGTAGCGCTCGGGGTCAAATTTTTCACCTTTTTTCAGGCCGAGCCATTCGCGGCGGTCGGCATACTCGGGGTCCTTGGGGTTGAGAAGAATTTCCACGAGGTCGCAATAGCCGGGGGGGCCGCCACAGTCGTCGGGCGGACAGGCGTTTTCACCGGCGATGACTTCGGCGCTGGCAAGGCGTTTTTCGGCGGGGATGAGTTTTTCGAGGACGATGTCGTGTTCCCAACTGTCGCCAAAGTCGTAGGTGTAAACGCATTTGGCTTTGGGTTTTGCGAGGAGGTCGCAGAGGCGGTATTTGGTTTCGTCGAGGGTTTTTTTCACGCCGGGAAAGGCGCCTCCCAAAAAATCATTTTCGTCGATGGTATTGTAGATGGCGGTTTTGGTTGTGAAGGAGTGCATGTGGCTGTCGTCCCAGCCCATCGCGATTTGGATGACGGCGTGGAGGTCGGGGAGTGCGATGTCGTGCGGGACGAGGACGCGGCGCCAGATGCCGGGGTCGAGATCGCAGAGGGTGATTGTGAGCTGGGCGGTTTGGGCGGTGGATTTGATGGAGACCATGATGATGGGTTGTGGTGGATTGTGATGGGTTGTGGCGGATTGTGATGGGTTGTGGCGGATTGTGAAGAAGTGTGAAGAAGGGTTGATAGCTCGCGGGATTCAGGCGTTTTTGTCCATGCAGCATTTTTTGTATTTTTTGCCGCTGCCGCAGGGGCAGGGGTCGTTGCGACCGATTTTTGGAGCGGCGCGGCGGATGGGCGTTTCGGAGGAATCGGAGAACGGGATGAAATCGGCGTCATCGTCGCCGTCGTATTCGTCGTCGCCGTCGTCGTAGATTTCGGCATCATCGTCGTATTCATCACCGGGGAGGCGTTTTTTCGACATCCATGCCGGGATGTAGGCGGGGAGGGAGTCTTTCAGGCCAAGACTCACTTGCACGTCTTCCCAGTCGCCGCAGATGGTATCGTCAACGTGGCCGGCGGCGTAGGCTTGTTCGATGAGCGGGGCGGCTTCGGTGGCTTCAAGGTCGATGAGGGCGGCGACGAGGAAGCCGTTGTATTCGCGGTCGTTGACGGGATGGTTTTCGAGTTGCTGGCAAATGGCGTCGCGGCAGGTGTCGCGCAGATGCGGGTGGCGTTTGGCGAGTTTGCTGAGAATTTCGGTCATGCGGGTGGCGTGGCCGGGGAGTGCGTGGGCGTGGGTTTGGAGTTCGGTGATGACGGGGGCGCAGGCGTCGGGGTCAAGCGTCGGGAGGAGGGCTTCGTCGTCTTCAATGTTTGGTTCCATGAAGCTGTCTTCTCCGTATGCGATTTCGGTTGCGCGCATGTCGTCGAGCATGAGTTGCGCGACGCCGGGCGCGCGGAGTTCGACGAGGGCGCGGAGGGCGTTGGAGCGCGCCCAGCAGGCGGTGTGGTAGCCGCCGTGGTCCTGCATGTAGATGATTTCGGGGTCGGAGAAGAGGCGTTGGAGGGCGGGGATGTCGGCGGGGGTGATGCCGCGTTGCCGGTAGAAGTCCGGGGGCATTTGGGAGGCGTCGTGTTCCGGGTCGCCGAGGATGATGAGTCGGACGAGGTTTGGCGGGTAATGAAAAGCGGGCGCGGGGGCGGCGGACGCGGGGGCGGCGGATGCGTCAGTGGGGGCGTCGGTGGGAGCATCGGTGGACGCGTCGGCGGGAGCGGCGGTGGATGCGGCGGTGGATGCGTCGGTGGATGCGTCGGTGGGAACATCGGCGGGAGCAGCAGTGGGAGTGTCGGTGGGAGCATCGACGGATGCGTCGTCGGGGTCGTCGGCGGCAGATGCGTCGTCGGATGCTGGCTGGAGGTTCAGGTGTCCGCGCACTTCGTCGAAGAGGTCCTCCAGGGTTTCGAATCTGAAGATGACGAGGTCGTGCGCGTCGCGGCGGAGGCGTCTGGCTTCGTCGATGTTGATGTCGAGATCAGTGTCCTTGAAGGCGTGGGTGATGGTGACAGTTTGTCCGGGCGTGGTGTGCGCGTGCAGGCCGAAGATCGGGTCGTCGTGGATGAGGATCGGGAGGGCAGGATCGGGTTCGGGTGCGGGTGTGAATGCGAGTGTGGATGCAGGTTCGGGTGCAGATGCGGATGCGGGTGCAGATGCAGATGCGGGATCGGGTGCAGATGCGGATGCGAAATCGGGTGCGGGATCGGGTGCGGACATGGGGTGATTTTTTGCCGTGGCGCAGGCGGGGTGGCGAGGAAAAATGCGTGACGAAATTTGCGGCGGGGTTTGATTTGCGTTGAAGTGCGGGCGGGGCGGGGCGTCAATGCGGGGCATATGATCAGAATTTCGTCGAGCAATCAGTTTCTGGATGCTTTGGAAAAGCGGCGTCCGGATGGGACGCCGCACGCGAGCACCAAGGCGGTCGCGATCGCGGCGCGCGAGTTTGCGGTGCTGGCCGCGCCGGTGATCGAGGATGCGTTCCCGGAGGGCGAGGACAGGGACAATCATATGATTTGGGCGTCCGACGCGGTGCGGTCGCTGGCGCTGAACCTGGCGTTGATGGCGGAGGATTTGTTGAGCGGCGGGTGTTTGTGGCGCGTGATCGAGGAGAATAACCAGCGGCTGTTTGGGACGCCGCTGCCGTTGGTGTGCAAGGCGGGCGAGGCGGCGCTGCCGGCCATGGACGTGCTCGATGAGCGGCGGTTCCGGTTTTATCTGCACACGGTCTGGTCGCTCGTGATTCCGGACGCGCATGTGTTTCCGGATGACGCGATTCTGGTGAGGCTGGCCGGGATGGCGGCGCGAATGTTCACGCGGTTGCGCGCGAAGGCGGTGTCGGCGGAGGCGATGCTCACGGCGCCCACCGGGGAGCCTGATATCGACGGGGCGGAAGTGAAAGCGAAACTTTTGTGGCTGGCGTGCGCATCCTACCTGCTGGAGTTGGAATATGTGGATTATGCGATGGGCCATTCCAAGCCGGACGCGTCGCTCAAGGAGCAGATTGCGGTCACGGAGGCGTTTTTATGCGACGTGTGCACGCGGTGGTCGGGGCTTGGCGCGCTGGAGCTTCTGGCGGACGCGGCGCGGATGGAGCCGGCGGACCGGGCGGATTTGCTTTCGTGGAGCGAGAAGCATTTCGCGGTGTACCGGGTGGAGTCGGTGACGCCGATGACTCCACCGCCGGCGGTGGACGGGCCGATGGTTTTGCTGACGTTGACAAATGTAATCAATGAACAGCGTTACGAGGCGCCGATGTTCACCACGGTGGGGCGGTGCATGTTCAAGGAGGGGAAAATGGTGCTGGGGGCGCTCTCGCGATGGAGGGGCGTGTGGCGCTGGATGGGCAGCCAGACAATCGTGAGCGAAAAGAGGGATGTGGAGGCGTTACGCGAGCGTTTTCGGAGTGGCTACGGACAGATTGCGTACCGGTATTGTCCGGATTTGCTCAAGATTGTGCAGGAGGCGGAGGCGCGCGCGCACGCGGATTTTTTGCGTTTTTATGGCGACGAGTTGAAGGTGCAGCCGGACGGCATGACGGTGATGGCGGACGAGCGGCGGAGGTGGCGCGAGGCGTCGGCGCGCGCGATCGAGGCGGAGGCGGCGAAGGCGGGCGTGGCGAAGGAGGCGGGCGTGGCGGGGGAGGCGGCGAAGGCGGGCAGGGCGAGGGAGCCGGTGTTCGATTGGCCGGAGGCGCTGGTGGAGACGAAGAATCCGGTGGCGGTGTTTTACGTGGCGGGGAGCGGGGTGGAGTATTTGCGGAGGTTCGACATGTTGTGCGCGGCGTTGCGGACGAAGTCGTTTTCGGAGATGGGCGAATTGGAGCGGGAGGTGCTGGACGATTTTGTCAAAGGGGCGGCGATCAGCCCGGAGTTTGTGCGGCGCGTGGCGCGCGAGTGGGGCAGCGATGGCATCATGGCGTATTATTGCGGCGATGGGGACGCGTTTGCGGACGAACAGCGCGCGGGGGCGGTCGAGTATTTGATCCGTTGTTACAAGGGCGCGGCGTTTCGCAGGCGGTATCCGAGCATGAGCGTGGTGGGGGCGGACTGAGCGGACGGAGCGGACTGAGCTGACTGATCGGGCTGAGCGGGCTGAGCGGGCGGCGCTGACTGAGCCGGCGGATCAGCGAGTTGGCGCGGGCGGGATTTCGAGGGTGGCGGTGCAGGTGGGGTAGGCGGTGCAGCCCCAGAAGGGTTTGCCGGCGTTGCGGCCTTTGCTCGCGGTGCGCTGGCGCATGGGTTGGCCGCATTT
>JAISGL010000058.1 GCA_031263125.1 Opitutaceae bacterium
CATGTCGGGCAATCCAAGGTCGAGCAAAACCAGCGCGGGCCATTGTTTCGCTGCCTGGGCGAGCGCCGCTTCGCCACTTGACGCGCAAACCGCGACAAACCCGCATTGCTCCGCAAGACCGGACAGGACGACTTGATTGTAAGGCTGGTCGTCCACGATGAGCGCGACACCTTTGCCAGCGAGATGCGCATGTCGCGGGCATCCTGCGGAAACAACCGCGCCTTCACCAGCTTGCCCGCCAGCATCATCGCCGACTTGCCCGCCAGCTTGAACGCCAGCGTCAGCGCCGATTTGCTCGCCAGTTTGAACGCCAGCGTCAGCGCCGACTCGCTCGCCAGTTTGAGCGCCAGCGTCATCATCAGCGTCAGCGTCATCGCCAGCTTGAACGCTGCATTGCCCGCCAATGTCACCGTCGCCTTGCCGCCCGGTTGCGCGCTTTAGTTTTACTTGTACAAAAAAACTCGCGCCCTTCCCGTCGCGCACCGGACTTTCCACGCCCACGCCGCCGCCCATCGCGCGCGCCAGCGCATGGCACACCGCAAGACCGATGCCCGCACCGCCCGCCCTGCCTTCCCTGGCTTTTGCGCCGCGCACGAATTTCCTGAATATCAAACCCTGTTCCGCGAGGGGCACGCCCGGACCTTCGTCGGCGACCTCGATGATAAGCTCCGCGTAATCATCGGCGCCTTCGAGTTCGTCGGCGGAAATCGTCACGCGGGTTCCGGGCGCGTATTTCAACGCGTTTGAGATGAAGTTGCCGAGGATGGTTTTGATTTTCCTGTCATCGCCGTTGAAGCGGTCGTTCCATTCGCCCTCGCCGGCGCATGTCACCTCGAGCGTGTTTCCCCGCCGTATCGACTCCGCGAAAAACAAGCCGCGCAATTCCTCAAGCAACCCGCGCAGGTGAAACGTCCTGTTTTCCAGCGGGACGCGGCCGTATTCGATTTTGGAGATGCCGAGCATATCATTAAAAACCTGCTCCAGATTTTGCGCGCATGCCTTCAACGAGCGCGCCAGTTCCATCGTGCGCTCCCGGGTTGCGTCCGCGTCCATCAACGCGACCAGCCCGACGATGCCCTCAAGCGGATTGCGGATTTCGTGGCTGATGTTGTCCAAAAACTCCGAGCGCGCCGTGTTCGAGAGCGAGAGTTCCCGCGTGCGCTCATCCACAAGCGCGTTGAGCCGCTCGTTCTGCCGTCGCAGCCGCCGCAGACGCCAGCGCACCAGGCCGGCGACCGCCGCCGCGCCGCATACGGCGTACGCCATGAATGCCGGCCACGTTTGATACCACGGCGGCGGCGTCACGAAGGCGGTTTTGATTTCGCCGCCGCTCCGCCCGAAACGGTCAGTCACGCGCGCCGCGAACACGTAGTCCGCCGGCGCCAGACCTGACACGCCGCGTTCCGCCGAATCGGGCGCCATCGACCATGCGGTTTCCACGCTCCCCAATTTTGTCTCGTAATACAAACGCCCGCCCGCCGCGGCATTTTGCGTTGCCGGAAAATAAAACGTTCGGCGCGCGTCGCGTGCGTCCGGCGCATCGCGTGCGTCGCGCACATCGCGTGCGTCGCGCGTATCGCGTGCATCCGGCCTCGCGCGCGCCTCGCGCATCTCGCGCAACACGCTCAATGCGGGCGGCGGCAAAGCGGCAGGCGCATCGGCGACATTCACCCGCAGCACTCCGCCTTGCCCGGCAATCAGCAACGTTTTCGCAGAATCCACGCGGGACGCCCCGCTGGCGCCTTTGGCCTGCTCGGCCTGCTCGGACTGCTCAGACAGATCAGCCAGATCGGCCAGATCAGCCTCATCGCCCCCATCGCCCCCTCCACCCCCATCGCCCCCATCGCCCCCTCCGCTTTCAAGAAACGCCAGCGCCGTGACAGCGGGGCTGATGCGGTCGAGGCCCGCTATTTCCAGCGGCGTCCAGCTCCACGCATCCCCGTCGCGCGTGATCCGCACGAGGGCGTCCGGCCATTGCGCATTGCCGCCGCGCCGCCGCACGACCCAGTAGTCCGCGTTTCCGCCCGCGCCCGCGGCCGTCACGCCCGCGAAATCGCGCAACGACGCGATGGCCGCAAACGACAGCGCATGCCCGCCCGTCTGCGCGAATATGCCGGCGTCGCAAAACAACACGATGCGCCCGGTCGATTTGGCGAGACGCGGCCTGGTGGCGCCCGCCGGCAACCCGACCCCGGCGCGCATCCGGGAATGCACCCGCATGTGCATCCGCGCATTGTCCCACGCAAACACCCATACATCGCCGCCCAGCGTCGAAATCCAAAAACGCCGCTCCCTCCTGCCCTCCGCCGGCGACGCATCCCTGGCTATCCACACATCCTCGGTCGCCATCGACACGGGGGCGCTGTCCAGCTTCAACCCGGTTTCCCTCGGAACCCATCCCCATTGCCCGCGGGTGAAAATTTTCACCGCCTCGTTTTCCACAAACACAAAACCGCCATCCGCCGCGTCGATGTCACCCAGGCAAAACACATCCGCCGAGACATTGTGCTCGATGACGAGACGTTTTTCCAACGCGTCCCAACGCCACACGCCGCCGAAGCCGGACATCCAGAGACTGCCCCCGATGTCCACCGAATCCCACCACAAGCCGGGGGCGCGCGCCATGCGCTCCAGATTGTTTTCGCCGATTGGCATTTCGCCGGCAGTCGTTTCGCCGGCGGTCACTTCGCCGGTGGACGCTTCGCCAGCGGGCATTTCGCCGGCGGACGCCCCGCCGATGAAATACATCCCGCGTGTCGTGAGCAGCGACACGCTGCCACCAAACGCGACGAGCTTGCGCACGGCTCCCGCCCGCTCGGGCAGCGCGTGCAACGACGCGACCCCGGCGTCCCGCCAGCGCATCATCCCCGAGGCGGCGCCAATCCAAACCGTGCCGGCTCCATCCGACCAAAGCGCGTGCACATTGTCGTCGGACAAACCATTCGCCTCGTTTGCCACCGCGCGCACGCGTCCATCGCCATCAACGACCGCCACGCCTCCCAAAAACAATCCCACCGCCAGACGTCCGCCGCCCGTCGCGCAGGCCCCGACCGCGTAACGCTCTTTCAACAAAGCCGCCAATGCACGCCACTCCGCCCAGCCGTTGCCGTCCCGGACAAAAACGCGGTCCCCGAAAACAAACACCTCCCGCGCCGCACCGCTCGCACCACTCGCGTCACTCGCGTTCGCGCCATTCGCATCATTCACGCCACTCGCGTCACTCGCACCATTTGCGTTCGCGCCACTCGCATTCGTACCATTCGCGTTCGCACCACTCGCGCCACTCGCGCCATCCGCATCATCAGCTCCCGCCGGCTCCAGTTCCACGAGCGCGACAAGCGGAGATTTCGCCGGCAACCCGGCCTCCGGAATCCACAGGCGCGGCCCGTCGCGCTCCAACCGCAACAACCCCGCGCCCGACTGCTGAACCACCAAGCCCCCGCGGACGGAAAAAGCGTGCAGCCTGTAATCCGATTTCAGATTCCACGTTTCAAAATATCCGCCACCGCC
>JAISGL010000110.1 GCA_031263125.1 Opitutaceae bacterium
GCCGTGCGCCGCGAGGGAATCGAAGGCATGACCGTCGCGCTCGAAGACGCCGCCGCATATGGCGCCGACGCCGTGCTGCTGGTCCCCGGAGTCGTGAACGCCGAAGTTTCCTACGACGACTGCTGGACACGCTCCGTCGAAGGCATCAGGCAACTGCTCCCCGCCGCCGAAAAACTGAAAGTCCAAATCTGCGTCGAAAACGTCTGGAATAATTTTCTCCTCAGCCCGCTGGAGGCGCGCCGCTATGTTGACCAGTTCAACAGCCCCTGCGTGAAATTCTATTTCGATGTCGGCAACATTCTGAACTACGGATGGCCGGAGCAATGGATACGAATCCTTGGCGACCGCATTGCCCGCGTTCACTTCAAGGAATTCAGCAAAAAAATCGCCAGCACACAGGGAGCCAGAGCGGGCTTCAAAGCGCCGCTTGGCGAAGGCGACATCAACTGGCCCGAAGTGATGAGCGCCCTGCGCAATTCATATAAAAACGGATGGATCGCCACCGAACAGGGAAACAACAAAACGCTCACGGAATTGAAGGATTTGAACGCGCGCTTCGACGGAATACTCAAGCTCTCTTTGCCCCGCCTTTGATTAAATACGAAAGAAGCAGAGCCGGAAGAAGCAGAGGGGGTTTGACTTGAGGGCGCGCGCGGGTGAGATGGGCGGAATGAAACTTCTGGAAATCTGGCCGCGCATGACGAGGGTGGCGAAAGTGACGAAGATGGCAAGGTGGGCGGGGGCGTTTGCGACCCTATGTGTGTTTACGCTTGCGGGTTATGGCGACGCGCCGGAAAAAGCCGGAATGGATGCCGGTTTGCAGAAAAAATTTGAAACGTTGCGCGCAAAAAACTGGAAGCAGGAGTTTTCGGATTCCGGCTCCGGTGACTGGCGGCAGCACTGGTTTCTTGATGGAAAGCGGGCTGCTGTCACGAATACGGAGGCGGGCATGGTGTTCGCCGCCGGGCCTGTCGCCGGGGATGATGCCAGTCATGCCGTTCTCTGGACGCGCCGGAGTTTCAGCGGTGACTTGAAAGTGGAATGGGATTTCACGCGTCTCGATACAATCAACCGTTATGTGAATATCATCTATATTCAGGCGACGGGCATCGAAACGCCGCCTTACAGCCGCGATATTGCCGAATGGTCGTCGTTGCGGCAGGCGCCGTCCATGAAATTATATTTCAACCACATGAATCTGCTCCACATCAGCTACGCGGCTTTTGATAACAATGATGATTCACCTGACGACTATGTTCGCGCCCGACGTTATCCGACGCTGCCGGGGCGTCCTTTTTCAAAAACGGATATTGCCCCGGACAATTTCAACACCGGACTTTTCGTGCCCGGAAAGACCTGTCACATTACGTTTATCAAGACGGACAAGGATCTGTTTTTCGAGGTAAAGGATGAGCATGGGAAGGCGCGTCTGTTTCACTGGTCGCTGGGGGATGTCGAGCCGGTTGCCGGGGGGCATATCGGTATCCGCCACATGGCCACACGTTGTTCGCGCTACCGGGATATCCGCATTGCGACTCTGGCCGGGCCTTGAAATGGACGGAAAAGATGTGAGCGTGCCACGCTCCTTGCGCATTCAATACCGTTGAGACCAGCCGAAAGAGTCACGGTCAGTCGAGACCAGCCGAAAGGGTCAGGGCGATGTTTGTTGATTTTTCTTGCCGCCAAATGTTTCAAAGCTCGCCGAGCTTTTAAAATTTTCATCCAAATCTTTAAAAGCGTGGCTTGCCTTTTAAAGCCTTCTTTAAAAGCTAATCTTCATTTTTAAAATGAACCCTGAAAACTTCAAAAGCCTGGCTGCGGGACATGTGGTTCGCCATCCGACAGGATACTTTGTGTTTGTGCCATCCAAACTCCCTCCACCAATTCGCTTCGACAATGATCTTGTGCTCAAGCTCTCCCGTGCCGATGCCTCATTGAGTGAGCTTTCCGGCATTGGCGCTTTGCTGCCTGATCCGCATGTGCTGATTGGCCCATTGGTTCGTCGTGAGGCGGTGCTGTCTTCACGCATTGAAGGAACCCAGGCGAGCCTGGCGGATGTTTTGATGGATGAGTCTGTTCCCGTGGCTAATAAGCTGGAAAGTGCTGCCGCCGATATTAAGGAGGTGCGTAATTATGTGAATGCGCTGGAGTATGGAATCACGCGTTTGAACGAACTTCCTCTATCGTTGCGATTAGTGCGGGAATTGCATAAAAAACTAATGAGCGGGGTTCGCGGACATCATGCCACGCCGGGCGAATTCAGGAAGTCGCAAAACTGGATTGGCCCTGCGAGTAGCAACTTGATGAACGCGCCTTACGTGCCGCCTCCACCTGACGATATGGTTGAATTGCTCTCGGATTGGGAGCGCTACTTGCACGTCCGCGATCAAGTTCCGGATTTGATTCAATGCGCCATTCTGCACGAACAATTTGAGGCGATTCATCCGTTTCTTGACGGCAATGGTCGTGTGGGGCGCTTGCTTGTCACGCTCTTTCTGATTGAGCGAAAACGGCTCTCCCAACCTTTGCTTTATCTGTCCGATTTTATCGAACGGCACCGGTTGGATTATTATGACCTGCTTCAAAGAATACGCACGCATGGTGAGTGGGCGCCGTGGCTCCACTATTTTCTGGGCGGCGTCGAGGCCACGGCGAGGGATGCCGCCCGTCGCGCGCATCGATTGCTAGCGTTGCGGGAACGTTACGTGAGGGAGACCAAGGGCGCCACGGCATTGGTGGATCAGCTGCTCACCAATCCCTATATCTCCATTGCCAGGGTTTCCGGAATTCTAAAGATCACTTCGCCGACTGCTTCCAAGGTTGTTAAGGAACTCGAAGCCAAAGGCTTGTTGAAAGAAATAACCGGCCGAAGCTGGGGCAAAGTCTTTGTCGCATCCGAGGTGCTTGCCGTGCTTGAACATCCGGCGGTGGAAAACTGATGCCTCCAGTTATTTGTGCTACAGCTGTGCAAAAACTTCGTCCAAGCCGGAGTCCAAACCGAAGGGGTTAGGCGTTTTTTGTCACTTTTAAAAATCTCCTGACCCCTTCGGCCCCCCTATACGCGCATGAAACCCGCCCTCAACGCTGAGCCGACATCGAACACCGGCACCGAACGCAGCATGCGCATCGGCGTGCCGGCGCCGGCTCGCTCCTGCGTGGGTTTGATATTCACGGCGTGTTTCGCCCGGAATTTGACCGCCTCTTCGCATTCGTCGTTTTCGGTTTTCAATTTATCAAAGCGTGATAATGAATCACGGCAGCCTTGGCTTGCCTTGGCGCGATTTATCCATGCCCGAACACCAGCACATCGAATGGAAGGAAAACTGGCGCGACGAATATATGCGTCAGCTCTGCGGCTTCGCAAACGCCGACGGCGGCACGCTGGTCATCGGTCGCGACAACAAAGGCCGTCCCGTTGGTGTCACCAACACCCGCAAACTCCTCGAAGACCTGCCCAACAAAATCCGCGATATCCTCGGCATCATGGCCGACGTGCGTCTCGTTACCGAGGCCGGTCGCGACCTTGTGGAGATTCGCGTGGGCGCCTATCCCTCGCCCATCAGCTACAAGGGCGAATATCACTATCGCAGCGGCAGCACGAAGCAGGAGTTGAAGGGCGAGGCGCTCACTCGCTTTCTACTGCGCAAACACGGCAAAACCTGGGACGACGTGCCGCTGCCCGGCGTCAAAATCCGCGGGCTTTCCAAGGATGCGATTCGCACATTCCGAAAACTTTCCGCCGCGAGCGGACGCACGGCCTCCGATGTCTTGAGGGAAAAGGACGTCGCGCTGCTCGAAAAATTAAAACTCACCGAGGGCGATTATTTGAAACGCGCCGCCGTGCTCCTCTTTCACGCCGAGCCGCGCAGGTATGTGACGGGCGCGTTTGTGAAGATCGGTTTTTTCCGTTCCGAGTCCGATCTCGCCTACCACGACGAAATCAACGGCGACCTGTTTTCGCAGACCCGCCAGACCGTCGACCTCGTGATGACAAAATATCTCAAGGCCGCCATCACCTACCAGGGCATCCAGCGCATCGAACGTTATCCCGTGCCCCGCGAGGCGTTGCGCGAGGCGGTTTTGAACGCGCTTATCCACCGCGATTATGCGGTGCCCGCCCCCGTGCAGATTCGTGTCCATGAGGACCGGCTCAGAATGTGGAATCCGGCGATTTTGCCGGAACGCTGGACGCTGAAAAAATTGCTGAACCGGCATGCATCGCTGCCGTATAATCCGCTCGTGGCCGACGCCTTTTTCCGCGCCGGTGAGATCGAGGCGTGGGGGCGCGGCATCGAGCGGATTTTCCAAGCCTGCCGCGATGGCGGAGCACCGGCGCCGCTCGTCAGCTACGACCCAAACGACCTTTGGCTGGAATTTCCTTTCGGGGAAGAATACCTGAATCTTTTGCGAAATCCCGAAAACGCGGAGGAAAACGAGGGTGAAAACCTAAAAAACGAGGGTGAAAACTCGAAAAACGAGGGTGAAAATTTGAGAAACGAGGGTGAAGGGTGGTATGAAAAGTGGTATGAAAAGTGGTATGGAAAGTGGTATGAAAAGTGGGGTGAAAAAATGACAGCACACCGAAGCCGCATCGTCCAAGTCATGCATCATAACCCTCGCATTTCCGTTGAAGGCATTGCCGGGGAGCTGGGGGTTGCCAAAAGCGGTGTCATAAAACACCTCAAAGTCATGCGCGAAGCCGGTTGCATCCGCCGCGTCGGTCCGGCCAAAGGCGGACATTGGGAAGTCATTTTATGAAACTCGCCCTCAAGATCGACATCGACACGGAACGCGGCACGCGCATCGGCGTGCCGGCGCTTATCACGCTGCTGCGCGAGTTTGATGTTCCGGCGTGTTTTTTGTTTTCGCTCGGGCCGGACAATACCGGCAAGGCCATCCGGCGCGTGTTCCGGCCCGGTTTTTTCAGGAAGGTCAGCCGCACGTCCGTCGTGAGCATGTATGGAGTGCGCACGCTGCTCAACGGCACGCTGCTGCCCGCGCCCCGCATCGGACGCAAACACGCGGACATCATGCGCGCGGTGCGTGACGCCGGTTTCGAGACGGGCATCCATTGCAACGACCACTTCCGCTGGCAGGATTACGTGCGCACCATGCCGCTCGAAAAAGTGCGCGCCGAATTTTCCGCCGCGCTCGCCGAATACGAACGCATTTTCGGCACACGCGCCCTCACCGCGGGCGCGCCCGGATGGCAGACGTGCGCAAACGCCCGCCAGGTTTACGACGAGGCAAATCTGCTCTATTCGAGCGACGCGCGCGGACGCGCCCCGTTTTTTCCGCGCATCGACGGACGCGTTTTTTCGACGCTCGAAATCCCGGGCACGCTGCCGACTTTCGACGAATTGCTTGGCCGTCCCGAATATCCCGACGGCAAAATCGTGGCGCACTGCCTCTCGCTTCTGCGCGCCGATGCGCTGAACGTCTTCACGCTCCACGCCGAGATCGAGGGCATGATGAAGATGCCGCTCTTCCGCGCCTTGCTCGAAGCCTGCCGCGCGGCGGGAGTGGAGTTTGTGCGCCTCGACGATTGCGCGCGCGGACTCCTGCAAAACCGCGACGCGATTCCCGTGCGCGACATTGTCATGGCCGCGATCGACGGGCGCTCCGGCCTTGTCGCGACCGAGGGCGCATAACGCGTATCAATCGAAGGGCACCGTGCCGCGTCGCAGGATCACCCACTGGCGCAGGCGCATGCCGCCGCGCCGCGCCCTCTCACTTCGCGTCTCCCGCGCCGCCAAACCGCCACACAATCCCCGCGATCTCATTCGACGCCGGAAACGCCGGCAACTCGTAGGACTGGTATTTGCCCTCCTTGTAAACCAGCACGGTCACCTTCTCATTGAGGCGCGCCTTGATCGTGAATTTGCCCTCCTTGTCGGCATAGGCCGTGGCGTCGATGCCGTGGTTGGTGGCCATGCCGATCTTCGACCGCTCCGAGTAAAACCACAAAACGGCAAACGGCACCGGCTCGCCGCCCTGCTCGCTGACCACCTGCCCGGAAATCGTTCTCACGGCAGGCTTGTCGATATAAATCATGCAGCCCGCGCCAAAAAGCAAAGCCGCCATCAGGAATGGAAAAATAATTTTTTTCATGGGATTTTCTATAAAAACAAACGCGCTCAAAACAGGATGTCCATGCTTGTCTCAGACCCCTGCTCCCCTGGCCACAACACAAACACACTGACAGTCCGCCCGTTTCAACAATCCCCGCAATCCCTGCATTTTTCCTTTGCGCCTTTTGCGCCTCTTTGCGGCTATTCCACTTTGCATCCAACCACATCCAACCGCCCAAAAACCCGTGCCATACGACGAACTCCAGATCACGCTCCAAACGACCTTCGGCTACCCTGGGTTTCGCCCGCTCCAGCGTGAGATCATCGAAGCCTCGCTCGCGGGCCGCGACGTCTTTGCCCTGCTCCCCACCGGCGGCGGCAAATCCATGTGTTACCAACTCCCCGCGCTCCACCGCGACGGCCTCACCGTCGTCGTCTCGCCGCTCATCGCGCTCATGAAAGACCAGGTCGACCAGCTCCAGGCGGCGGGCGTCGCGGCGACATTCATGAACTCCTCGCTCGGCGAACGCGAAGCGCGCTCGCGCCTCGCCGGCCTGCACCGCCGCGAATGGCGCCTTCTCTACGTCGCCCCCGAACGCCTCATGCTCGACAGCTGGGCCGAAAACCTCCGCGCCTGGAACGTCACCGCCCTCGCCATCGACGAAGCGCACTGCGTCTCCGAATGGGGGCACGACTTCCGCCCCGAATACCGCCAGCTCGCCCAGCTCCGCGACGTCCTCCCCGACATCCCCGTCATGGCCCTCACCGCCACGGCCACCGAACGCGTCCGCGCCGACATAATAAAACACCTCAGACTCCGCGACCCGCAAATCTACGTCGCCAGCTTCAACCGCCCCAACCTCACCTACCGCGTCCTCCCGAAAGACGGCCCCCTCAACCAAATCATCGACTTCGTGAAAAAACGCGCCGACGAAAGCGGCATCGTCTACTGCGCCACGCGCGCCACCGCCGAGCGCGTCGCCGAATCGCTCTCCTCCCGCGGCTACTCCGCCCGCCCCTACCACGCCGGCCTCTCCAACAACGAACGCGCCGAAAACCAGGAACTCTTTCTCCGCGACGAAACCAAAATCATCTGCGCCACCATCGCCTTCGGCATGGGCATCAACAAACCCAACGTCCGCTGGGTCATCCACTACGACCTCCCCAAAAACATCGAAGGCTACTACCAGGAAACCGGCCGCGCCGGCCGCGACGGACTCCCCGGCGACTGCCTCCTCCTCTTCAGCGGAGGTGACGCCGCCAAGCAAACCCACTTCATCGACGAGATCACCGACGAACACGAACGCAACGTCGCCCGCGCGCAACTCCGCCGCATGCTCCACTACGCGGAAAACGCCGCCTGCCGCCGCCGCGAACTCCTCGCCTACTTCGGCGAAACCTTCGCGACCGACAACTGCGGCGCGTGCGACAACTGCCTCGAACCGCGCGAAACCTACGACGGCACCATCGCCGCGCAAAAATTCCTCTCCTGCGTCTACCGCGTCCGCCAGGCCAGCCGCTTCGGCGTCGGCCTCAACCACATCGTCGAAGTGCTCACCGGCGCCGCCACCGAAAAAATCCGCCGCTGGGGCCACGACAAAGTCAGCACCTACGGCATCGGCCCCGAAATGTCGCGCCCCCAATGGGCCGCCGTCGGACGCGAACTCATGCGCATGGGCTTCCTCGCGCAAGCCGAGGGCGAGTTCCCCACCCTCGAACTCACGCAGGAAGGCATGGACCTCCTCCGCACGCGCCGCCCCGTATCGCTGACAAAACCCATCGCCCTCCCGAAAGTGAAAAAAGCCGCCCTCCGCGAAGGCGACGTCGCGTGCGACGAAATCCTCTTCGCCCGCCTGCGCGAACTCCGCAAAAAACTCGCCGACGAAAAACGCGTCCCCGCCTACGTCATCTTCGGTGACAAAACCCTCCGCGAACTCGCCCGCCTCTATCCGACCACGGAACGCGACCTCATCGGCATCTTCGGCATGGGCGACAAAAAACGCGCCGAGTTCGGCAAAACATTCACCGACGCGATCGCCGGGTTTTTGGAGACGAACCCGAAAATGAAATTCGACGAAACGAAATAACAACAAAGTGGAAGCGGCATCCTGCCGCCTGTCCGGCCACGCCGGAATCCACTCACACCAGAAAATCCACCCGCGCCACATCCGCCCCATGCAACCATCGTCCGCCTCCACGATTTCCGCCGCCGACCGCCGCCACAACAGGCGGGTGATTCTCATCCTCGTCGGAATGCTGATGCTTGGGCTTGCCTCCATAGTATGGGCATTGACCTGGGATATTGATGCCCCGGACACCACCGATCTCGAAACCCCGCCCGCGCTCAACATGGCGGGCGAGGATTTTTTCCAACTTATCGCCCAAATTGAACGCCTCGTATCGAGTGACGATATAAAACCTGCGGGCGATATATACAATGACGCGCAATTCGAAAAAAAGTGGAATCAAGCTGCTGTGGATCGGTTGTTAAACTCTGACGCCGCAACTAAAATCTGGCCGTTGATTCCGCAAATACTGGATGCCGGACGCGGACGAAGCAACTGGGGGAATTTGCCAAAACATAATATTCTCAATGTCATAAATCTGGCCCTGCTGATGAGTGTGCGCACACTCAACATGGCGAGGCAAGGCAACCCCGATCAAGCGTTGTCCGGGGCGCTCGAAATATGCGCTTTGGGGAAACGCGTATCAGAAGCCGGAGTAGGTCTTGGGGATCTTTTGGGCGCCAAAAGCATTCAAATGATGGGCATTGCTTGTATTCGCACATCATTGGAAAATTGCTCCTTTTCCGAAGAGGCCATGCGTCACGCCATCAACGAAATAAACCGGCAGAGAATCACTGCGCATGCAGTGGCGGAACTTCTGAAAGGCGAGTTTACGATGGCAAGCCCTCTGATAAGAAAAAAATCATATTTTAATCGTATAAGTGCATACGGCATCAAGCCAATCCCGATAATAAGCAAAATCACATTCAAGCCAAATCTTACGTGCGAAGCGTACGCTGCTTATATCCGCGATGCAGAAGCTCTATTGTCGGGTGAAAACATCATAAAAAATGTATCCACTCTAACCATGCAAACCACGACACGCCTCAGCCCCACAGGCTATAAACGTTACATCAATCAGGAAGGGTACCACGTAATAAAGACAGTGATACAAGGCATAGGTGGTGCATTGTGCCGGTGGGCGGAAGTGGAATCCCAACTGTCGGGACTCGAAGCATTTTTCGCACTGCGTTTGTA
>JAISGL010000128.1 GCA_031263125.1 Opitutaceae bacterium
ATCGCCGATTACTGCGGCGTCACCATCCTCACCTACGCAGTCATGGAAAACCATTTCCATGTGCTCGTCAGGGTGCCAAAAAAAGCGCCGGTCTCCGATGAGGAGCATCTGCGCCGCTATCGCTTGCTCTACCCAAAACCAACCCGTTTTCAAACCGCCTCGCTGACGGCTGTCGAAGCGCAGCTCAAGGCCGGCGGCCCCGACGCCGACGCATGGCGCAAACAACAGCTCGCCCTCATGAACGATGTTTCGCAGTTCATGAAACTGCTCAAGCTGCGTTTCACCATTTGGTTCAACAAAACACACGACCGCTTCGGCACACTCTGGGCCGAGCGCTTCAAAAGCGTGCTCGTGGAACCCACCGGCCGCGTCATACGAACCATGGCGGCTTACATCGACTTGAACCCCGTGCGTGCCGGCCTCGTCGAAGACCCCAAGGACTACCGGTTTTGCGGCTACAGCGAAGCGGTGGCCGGCAGAAACAAGGCGCGCGCCGGGCTGATAGAGGTTGTCGGCGAAGACTATGCGCGCACTTGGAAATGCGCCCACGAAGGCTGCTACCGGCCCATGCTCATGGGCAGCGGCGCCATGCCCCGCGCGGGCAAGGCCCGGGTGCCGGACAAGCTCTTCGAGGAAACCGTGCGCGCAAAAGGAAAACTCCCGATCACCACCGTATTGAGATGCCGGATACGTTATTTCACCGACGGCGTCGTGCTCGGAGGAAACGCTTTTGTCTCGAAACAACTCACGCTTTACCGGCGCAAAACCGGTCTGCGCCGTCGCAAACCGCCCCGCGCGCTGCCGCCTGTCTGTGACTGGGGCGGCGCGGGCGAAGACGGCCTCACGGTCATGCGCACGCCCAGAAGACAGACATCCGGCTGATTCCAGTTTGTTTTCAAAATGAGACGCTTCGCAGGCGTTTCGCTTGCAATGCCCGGATTGAATCCCCAAGGGCGTCACGAGCGACACTCCTGCGTGACAGACATGATCGTTTCGGGTGTAACCCCAAAATTACCAGCCAACGCTTCCGCAGTTCCGCCTCACCTCACTTCACATCAGCTCAGTTCACCTCACATCAGCTCACTTCACCTCACCTCACTTCAACTCAGATCGCCTCACATCCCCAGCCCACGCCGCACAGACCCGCGCCGCACAAATCCGCACCAAACGCTTGCGCTCCAGCGACCACACAACAACGCTGGGCCGCCATGAAAAACGATGCCATTGAAGTCTCCGTCAAAACCGTCATCCCAACGGCAAACGGCTGCGCCGTGTTTCTCGGAGCCGGGGGCAAACACTTCGTGATCTATGTGGATCATTTTATCGGCAGCGTCATGCAAATGGCGATCGACGGCGTCAAAAAAGAACGCCCGCTCACCCACGATCTCATCGGCCACATCCTGCTCGGCCTCGGCGCCGGCATCGAACGCGTGCTCATCAACGACGCCAAGGAAGGCACGTTTTTCGCCCGCCTCTTCCTCCACATGGAAAACGAACTCGGCAAAAAAGTGCTCGAAATCGACGCCCGCCCCAGCGATTCCATCGTGCTCGCCATCCAGCACTCGCGCCCCATCTACGTGACGCGCGCCGTCTTCGACGCAGCCGAGGACATGACCGAATTGCTCGAACACCTCCTCGCCCAAATAGCATCCGGCGAAAACCAAGACGACGATGGTGACGATGACGGCGACGATGATGACGACGACGAGGACGACGATTTTCTTTCCGACTTTTCCGAAGAAGAAGACGACGAGGAAAACGACGAGGAAGACGATGACGATGACGACGACGAGAAAGACGAGGACAACGACGATGACGGCGAGTCCGGCGACAACGACAAACCCGGCGACAACAAGAAAAAATACCCCCCGAAAAAATAACCCCGCCCGGCATACAACATAAATCCCGCTCACCACCCACCACCTGCCCCGCCGCCCACCGCCCGCTCACCGCCTGCCTCGCCGCCCACCCGCTTGCCTCGCCGCTCACCACCCGTTCGCCGCCCACCCACCGCCTACCCGCCGCCCACCGCCCGCTCACCGTCCGCCGACGATGCCCATTCTCCCCAAATCCACGCCATCCACGCCACCCACGCGCCCCGCCGCCGCCGCCGCTATCGCCGAATGGGCCGCCGCCATCCTGCTCTGCGCGAATCTCGCGTGGACCGCCCTTTGCCTCGGTGGCGTCCGCGCCGAAACGATGGCATGGTCGGGCCTGCTCACCTGCGCGACCTTCGCCATCGTCACGCTCCGCCGGATGACATCCCCGGTGACCAATCACCCGGCGGCCAACCATTGGGTACACCGCTGCCTGCTCCCATTCACGGCCTGCCTGCTAATCAACGTGCTCTTTCTCTCGCCCGTGCGCTGGCTCGGCATATTCGACCTCTTCCTCTGGCTGCAAACATACCTGGTCTTCTCGATTGTCCTCGACGGCCTGCAAAACAAAGCCCCGCGCCGCCTCGTGCTCGGCACGATTTCAGTCCTCGCCGTGCTCGCCCTGATCCTGTCCGCCTACCAGCTCAACGGCCATCAAAACTGGCTCATGCTCGGTCGCGCGCAGGCATCACAATACATCGGGCGTGCCAGCGGTTTTTTTGGAAACCCCAACTCACTCGCCGCGCTCTACATCCTCGTCATCCCCCCCGTGCTCGCGCTCACCTGGCGGCGCGGCGCGAGCGGCGTGCAACGCCTCGCCTGCGGCTACATCGCGCTCGCCCTCATGCTCGGCCTCGTGATGACTATCAGCCGCGGCGGCCTCCTCGCGCTCGCCATCGCGCTCATCTGCTGGCCATGTTTCACGAACGTGTGGACATGGCCGGGACGCCTCCTCACCTGCGGCGCCGTCCTCGTCACCCTCGCCCTCGCCGCGCTCGCGCTCTGGACAACCATGCCCTCCGTCCGCGCGCGCCTCCAAACCCTCGCGCACGACCACGGCGAACGCTCGCGCATCATCCTCTGGCAAGCCTCGCTCAAAATGACCGCCGACGCGCCCGTCCTCGGCGCCGGCGCGGGCAGCTTCAACACCATTTTCGAAAAACACCGCCCCGAAGGTTTTCTCAACAACCCGCAATGGGCGCACAACGAATACCTCAATCTGCTCAGCGACCAGGGCATCGCCGGCTTCGCGCTCCTCTTCGGCGGCATCGGCGCGATCGCGTGGCGCAACCGCCGCAAAACTCCGCGCCCGCCGCGCCCCGCCCTGCCGCACGACACCCCGCCGCGCCCCACCCCATCGCGCGACACCCTGCCGCACTACGCCCCATCGCGCCCGCCACGCCCTGCCCCACCCCGCGACACCCTGCCGCGCCACGCCCCGACGGACGCCATGCTTGCCGACGCTTCCTTCACGCGCGCGCTCGGCATCGGCCTCCTCGCCTTCGCGCTCGCCTGCCTCGTCGATTTTCACATGCACATTCCCGCGCTCGGCATGATCGTCGCCGTTTACGCCGCGGAAATCCTGAAACGCCGCCAGCCTCCCGCACCTCCCGCGTCCATCACACCTCTCTCCTCTCCCACTCCTCTCGCGCTGCTCGCGCCCGCCGCATCTCCCACTCCTCTCGCACTCGCGCCTCCCGCGCCCACCGCACCCGCAGCACTTCTCGCGTCCGCCGAAACCGCCCTCCAAAAAACACCTGCCCAAACACCCGGCATCACCGCAACATCCGGCGTCCTCGCAACACCCAACCTGCCCAACCTCATCGCAACGCTCGCGACGCTCGCGGCACTGCTGCTCCTGGCCTGCCTCATGACAAACACCTACCGCGCCGAAGCCGCGCGCGTCTCCGGCCGCGAACAAATCGATTCACTCGCAATCCAGATCGCAGCCCAGCCCACAGCCCAGCCCGCAGACCCACTCGCAGACCCGCTCGCCCTCCGCGCCCAGCAAACCGAAGCGTATCAATCCGCCCTCGCGCGCGCCGGCGCGCTCATCGCCGAAGCCACCCGCCGCGACCCCGGCAACGCGCAAGCCTGGGCCGATTGCGCTTACGCGCTCGCCCTCCGCGCCCGCGTCGAAAAACAAAACGCCGCCCCGCTCGGCCGCGACGCCGAAACCGCCGCCCGCAAAGCCCTCGCGCTCGCCCCCGGCGTGCCCGAATTCTGGATTCGCCTCGGTGTCGCCCTCGACCTCCGGCAACGCACCGCCGAAGCCGGCGACGCCTTCACCCGCGCCCTCCGGCTCGCCCCCGCCAGCCCGCTCGCCTGGTATCACCAAGCCTACCACCTCAGCCTCACCCCCGCGACACGCGACCTCGCGCTTGGCGCCGCCGCCACGTGCTTGCGCCTTGACCCCGGCCACCGGGACGCGAATATCTTGCGCGTGCGATTGGAGTCGAACCCCTGACCCCCCGCACACCGCGCAACTCTTCCACCGTATGCCGAGCCAATTTTCAAAACACCTTCTGACCGCACTCCTCCTCGCCGCGCTCGCCGGGGTCGCCGGGACCGCAACCGCGCAACAACCACAGCCGCAGCTGCAACAACAACCGCAGCAACAACCGCAACCGCAGCCGCAACAACAACCGCAGCTGCCCTCGCCCCCGGCACAGGAACCCGCGCCGGAAAACGCCGCCCGCATCATCGTCGTGCAAGTGACGGGCGAGGTGTATGTTTTCACCGCCGGCGAAACCTATCGCCTCGCCCTGCGCGCCGGCTCGCTCGTGACCGCCGGCCAGATGATCGCCACCGGCCCCAAGGCCAGCGTCATGCTCGCCTTCTCGAACGGCGCCACCGTGACCATCGGTGAACACGCCCTCGTCTCGCTGGACGAATTCCTGCAAACGCCCTTCGGCGAAATGTTCAAAATGGCCGAATCCACCCAGGAACCCAGCTCCTCGCAAACGCGCCTCGACCTCGTGCGCGGCGAACTCATCGCCAACGTCAAGAAACTGAACAAGGAGGAAGGCTCCACCTTTGAAGTCAAAACCCCGCTCGGCGTCGCGGGCATACGCGGCACCACATTCCAGATCGCCTACATCCCCGACATCCTGAAAACCACCCCCAACGCCAAGGCCGGCAACGCGATCGCCGACTTCGCCATCGTGATGCTCGAAGGCACCGTCGAAATGACCATCCCCAACCGCCCGCGCCCCATCGTGATACCGCAAGGCAAACAACTCGTCCTCGAAAACATCGAGATAACCGAAAACGCCGCCGCCCCTGCGCTCGCGGAGGAAAGCGCCGCCACGACGCCCACCGACGCATCCGCGACGTCGCAAGCCATGCTGATGCAGCACGTGCAGGCGATGCTCACCGCGACCGCCGGCATCTCGGTACCCGGCATCCCCGGCGCCCCCGTCCGCCCGCCCGCCGCCGCCCAAAGCGCAAGCGGAGCCGCGCGCGACCGCGCCCAGGAAAACGCCGCTCAAAACACGGAGTCAGCCCCCGCGTTCGAGGACGACATCTCCCCCGCCCCCGCCCCGCAAATCCCCGCCCCCCGCCTCTCGCCCACGGACGGCACCGGCGCCTGATGACAGGGCGGCCAAGGCGGCAAAGCTCGCCAGCTCGACGCAACTCGGGTTAAGTCGACTTAAATCGACTCACACCGCCTCCGCTGCCCCCACCGCCACTGCCCTCCCGTCGCCACTGCCCCCCCTCCACTGTCGCCCGTCGCCCAAAAGCGCCTCAGCCATTCAGCCGGCCGCCCCGCCCTACCCTGCCTGTGCCCTGCCTACTCTGCCGCCCTGCCTACTCTGCCGCCCCGCCCTGTCCGCTC
>JAISGL010000010.1 GCA_031263125.1 Opitutaceae bacterium
CAAAGTCGTGCGAGGGGTAAAGCAAGAGTAAAATAAAACAGGTAAAACAGGGACAGGTTTACCACAGGCTTCAACACAGAGAATCTTTCAAAATTGTGCGGTGTTTCTTCTTTTATTACTAACTGATATTACGAAGCATACGTAGCGCAGGCTGCCAAGCCTGCTGACGAGGCGAAGCCTCGCCCAATTCGAAAAAAATGTCCCCCTCGGCGGCGTGCGGCAAGCAAAGCAGGCTTGGTAGCCTGCGCTACGAGCGGCCTGACACAAGGTCAGGCTGCAAAATTTCTCCGCGTAATATTAGCTGTGTAACATCAGTTACTAACTCTAACTGATGTTACGCGGCAGCGCCTGGGAGCGCGGGTTTGAAGACCCACGCTCTTTATCCACGCTCTCTCCTTTCAGGATTTCCCAAAAATTAGTCAAAGCAAAGTGCCCGAAGCCCCCCTTTGCCTTGCCGGGCATCTCTTCCACCCAAAGCTCCTCCACCCAAAGCGCCTCCCTTCCGCAGCATCCCCTCCGGTTTCGCCAAGGGCGGTTCAAACAGTAAACCTGAATACGCCTTGCTGACGGACGGCGTGCTTGTGTTTGTTTCAGAGCCATGAGCATTCTCTCGAAAAACATCCACCTTCTCCACCTTCTCCACCTTCTCCGTCTTCTCCACCTTTTCCGCCTTCTCCGCTTCTCCCGCCTTCTCCTGCTTTTTCCGCTCCTCCCGTTTTTTAATCCGGCGGTCTTTTCAGCCGCGCCCGCGCAACACACCTTTGCCATCGGCGAAACGGATTTTCTCCTCGACGGGCAACGCCTCCAGATTCGTTGCGGCGAGATGCATTTCGCGCGCGTGCCCCGCGAGTATTGGACGCATCGCCTGCGCGCGATCAAGGCCATGGGCCTCAACGCCGTGTGCGCGTATTTGTTCTGGAATTATCACGAGTGGGAGGAGGGCAAATTCAACTGGAGCGGCTCGCGCGATGTCGCCGAGTTCTGCCGCCTCGCGCAACAGGAGGGCCTCTGGGTCGTCCTGCGCCCCGGCCCCTACGCGTGCGCCGAGTGGGAGATGGGCGGCCTCCCTTGGTGGCTTCTCAAGAAGACCAGGGCGGAGGATTTTCTCCGCACCACCGCGCCCGCGTTCATGGAACCCGCGCGCCGCTGGCTGGGCGAAGTCGGCCGCGTGCTCGGGCCGCTGCAAATCACCAAGGGCGGCCCCATCATCATGGTGCAGGTGGAAAACGAATACGGCCTCTTCGGCAGCGACGCCGCCTACATGCGCGGCATCCGCCAGGCGATGATCGACGGCGGCTTCGAGGTGCCCTTCTTTGTGTGCAACCCCACGCCCGTCGTCGAACGCGCCCACGCGCAGATGCCGGATTTTTTTGCCGTGGCCAACTTCGGCTCGGCGCCCAGGCAAGGCTTCGAGGTGTTGCGCAAAATCCAGAAAGGCCCGCTCATGTGCGGCGAGTTTTACCCCGGCTGGTTCGACACCTGGGGCACGCCGCACCGCACCGGCAAAATCGAAACCATCCTGCGCACGCTCGAATACATGCTCGAAAACAACGGCTCGTTCTCGCTCTACATGGCGCACGGCGGCACCTCGTTCGGACTCTGGGGCGGCTGCGACCGGCCCTTCCGGCCCGACACGTCCAGCTACGACTACGACGCGCCCATCAGCGAAGCCGGCTGGATCACGGAAAAATTCGGCCTGATGCGCGCCATCATGGAAAAACACATGATGCTCGGCGAGGCCCCTTTTCCCGCCCCGCCCGCGCCAAACCCCGTCATCGAAATCCCCGCCTTCACGCTGAGCGAAACCGCCGGCGTCCGCGCCACCCTCTCCGCAAGTCCGCGCGTGATCCGCGAAGCCACGCCGGTGAACATCGAGCAGCACGGCATCAGTCGCGGCCTCGTCTCCTACCGCGCCACGCTCCCGCCCGGCCCCGCCGGCATGCTCGAAGCCGCCCTCGTGCGCGACCTCGCATGGGTGTTCCTCGACGGAAACCCCGAACCCCTTGGCGTGATGGACACGCGCTACCGCCGCTTCCGCGTTGACCTGCCCGCGCGCGATAAACCCATGACGCTCGAACTGCTCGTGTACACCATTGCCCGCATTAATTTCGGGCAGGAACTCCACGATCGCAAAGGACTCTACGGCCCGATCCTCTTCCACCCCAAAAACAGCGACGCCGCCCCGCTCGAAATCCGCGACTGGGAAATGCGCGCCATCGACTTCGGCGCCGACGCCGCGCTGCCCGAATTAAAATGGACCAAGGCCGCGCCCGCCACGCAAACCGCGCCCGCCACGCAAGCCGCCTCCGCCGCCTCCGCCGCGCAAACCGCGCCCGACGTGCAACGCACGCCCTCCTTCTGGCGCGGCGAGTTCCGCCTCGCCGCGCTTGGCGACACCTTCCTCGACATGGCGCGCTGGGGCACGGGCATCGTGTGGGTTAACGGCCACTGCCTCGGCCGCTACTGGAACATCGGCCCCACCCAGACCATGTATCTGCCCGCCCCCTGGCTCAAAACCGGCGCAAACGAAATCGTCGTCCTCGACCTCTCCGGCCCGGAGGACCCCGTCATCGCCGGGGTGAAAACGCCCGTCCTCGACCAACTCCGCCCCGAAAAAGATTTTTATCCGCGCAACAACCGCGGCAAACTTCTTCTCGACGGACTCGCACCCGTGCACGCCGCCGCCTTCGCGCCCGGCTCCGCGGCGCAGGACATCCGCTTCGCCGCGCCCGCGAGCGGACGCCAGTTCTGCATTGAAAGCATTGACGCCCACGACGGAGGCCCGTCCGCCGCCATCGCCGAGCTTGTGCTTTACGGCGCCGACGGCAAACCGCTCAGCCAAGCCGCCTGGACAATCGCCTACGCCAACAGCGAGGAAGCGGCCAGGGAGGACGGCTCCGCGCTCAACGCCATCAACGGCCAGCCCAGCGACCACTGGATCACCGTGCAAGGCAGACGTTTTTCGCCGCCGCCGCCCGCGCACCCGCACCGTCTCATCATCGACCTCGGACAGAAGGAGACCATCACCGGTTTCCGCTACATCCCGCGCCAAGGCCCGGAAGACGCGCCCGGCCGCATCAAAAACCACCGTGTATATATCGGTGAAAAACTGATCGGCCCGGAGCCGGCCCAGTGATGCCTCCAAGCTCGCGCCGCCATGAGCGGCGCAGACCTGGCGCAGGCGTGGGCGCAGATTGTCCGGAGCGTTCTTGAGCAAGCGGACACCTTGGGCTTGTCGCAGCCGCGCGGCTCATCTATGGCGTTGGTCAAAAATGATAATTCCCGAAGGAAGCAAAATTCTATTCGTCTGCGCACAGAATAAAATCCGAAGCCTTGCGGCAGAAAAGATGTTTGAGAGTTCGCAACGATACCACGTCAGATCCCGTGGTGTTGCGAAAGGCTCACGCGTCAAACTGACGGAAGGGGACTTGGGCTGGGCGGATATTGTTTTCGTGATGGAGAAGAATCACAAAAACATCATAAACGAAAAGTTCGAAGAACAGTGTCATGGGAAGCGTATTATCTGCCTTTTTATTGAGGATATTTATGATCCGATGGAGGATACTCTGATTGCAGAATTGCGACGTAAGCTCGCCCCATATTTGCATCTTTAACATCATGAAAATCCTCGCAATCTTATCCTGTGTCCTGGCGATAACGACCGGTTCGCTTTTTGCCGACAGCCCCGCGCCGCCGGTTCCGGAATTGTATACGAATTCGACATGACGACCGGTGAGATCAAAGAGAAAAAGACCTGACAAGACACCAGCGCCAATATCGGGGCCGCGCCCCGCCGCAACCCATCTTTAACATTCGGCAAAATATACCATGTCCAACCTCTTTTTTGAACTCCAAGACAAAGCCCATGCAGACCTGCTCCTGGGCAATATTGCCGCCTGTGAATCCATATTCGAGCGAGCCATGCGGAGCCTCCCTGATTCCCCATTTCATATCGCCCTTTCACTTGCCTTTGCAAATCCTCCAGAGGACGTTGGAAATTATTTTGATGCGATATTTGAAGCGGAGTCCAAAAAATATTCGATTGGCGCCGCTTACACGGAAACTAATGGATTCGATATTAACCCTGATCGCTGGTTTTGTGACGTATTCACATTTAAGACATATGGAGGAAGAGAGGATTATGACTGGCTCTCGGATTGGCAGTCTGAGGGGCATGAGGATTTTACACTGACAGGCATGGAACGATTACAAGAGGTGTATGCCTCTCCTGCATTTCAAGATCCCGTTTATAATGATGCCTCATGCGTATCCAATCTGATCGTTGTGACGAGATTCCAGCGCCTTGTTAAGTCGGCGATCCCATACATGAAGAATCTCCATTTCCCTTTACTCGTTACTTCACACGATTTTGATTTCATCGCAGAGTTCAAACCATGAAAAATCCGGGCAGGTGCGGGTAAATTTGGACGTTAATCCAGCCAAAAGTATATGACCAAAATCCCCATGACAGAGTCCACGGCAGTGGTCCGCACAGACTTTGTGAATGCGTCATATTGGAGTAATTTGAGCACCCAAAGCGCGAAGCGGGCGCAAGCCGCCGCAGAAGTCGGAGCGGCCCATAGTAGCGAAGAAGGCGGTAACGATGCCGGAGCGAAGGGGCCGTGCTTGAACGAAGCCAGCAGAGAAGGGACGGACAAGGTGATGGCCCATGCAGGCGGGATAGTAGCACCGCCAAAAGTTCGGGAACTTCAACGGAAGCTATGCCGCAAGACGAAATGGAACTGACGCGGAAGCGGCAGCTACGCGAAAATCAAACGGAAGAACGTTCACGGAAATTCACGGAAAGCCGGATACGGGAAATCCGACCGTCCGGTTTGATGAGGGGCGGGAGCGACAGGTTGAATCACTTCCTGCCGCTCCTGCCTACTCTACCTGCCGGAATATTTTATGGAATTAACCTTGGCTAAAGGGCGGGGGTTTCTCCATATTGGCCCTGTTATTTTCAAATGATTTTTCAGCACTCACGCCGCCGACATGTCCCTGATTGATACTTTACGCACCCTTCCGGGCGGCCAGCAGCCGCGCAAGCGCAAGACTCTCGTCAACTCGCGCGTCTGGAAGTTTCTTGCGACGCACCGGCTCGTCACGGCGTTCATCCTGATGGTGACGGTGGCGTGCATCGTGCTCATCAGTTTCATCGGCATCAACAGCAGCGCGATCCCGGTTTATCCGAACCAGATCGCCTCGGTGCAAATCACGGCCAATGCGGCGTTCGATTACGTGAGTCAGGAAAAGGCCGGGGCGGCGCGCGAACAAATCCGCAGTCGCGTGCCCCGTGTTTACCGGCTCGATCACGAGCCGCTTAAAAAATTCGAGGCCGCGATGAACAGTCTTCTGGCGGACCTCGATGCCTTGGAGCGTGAGGACGCGGCGGCGGAAGGCGATGACGCGGCGGCGGTCGCGGTGGCGGCGATGGCGGCGGAGGGTGACGCGGCGGCGGAAGGTGAGGCTGCGCGAGCGGAAGGTGAGGCTGCGGCAACGGAAGGTGACAACGCGGTGGCGAAGCGCGAGACCGCGACAGCGAAACGCGAGACTGCGGCAGCGGAGCGCGAGGCCGCGGCGGCGAAGCGCGATGATGCGCTCGGCGCGCTCGCCAAGGCATTCAACGCCAGGGGGCCGTATGCCGCGACGACCGACGAACTGCGGGCATTGCTGGGCGCGGGTGACGCGGCGTTCCGCCACGCGCTTGTTGAAACCGCGCTCCTGACGTTGCGCGAACTCTACAAGGACGGCATTCAGGACCCGACTCCCGGCATGGCCTCGCCCGACGGCACGGCGACGGTTTTCAAAATCTCGCGGCCCGATGGCGAAACCGCCGGACGCCCCGTGCGCACCTTGGAATACGCGCGCACGGAGTTGCGCGTGAACCTGGCCAGCGAAGGGATGGGGCGCAAAAACACCAACCTGATTGCGCGCCTTTTCGACAACGGGCTTTCGTCCAATGTCCACTTCGACGAGGCCGCGACCACGGCGCTCGAAAACGAGGCTGTTTTGAACATGCCGCAGCCGATGGTCCACGTTGAGCACGGGCAGGTGATCATCGAAAACGGCAAGCGCGTCTCGCCCGAACGCTACGAAATGCTCGAAGCCTACCGGACCTATCTGCTCAAGCATGACACCGAAAGCAACGCCGCCGACATGCAGCTTTTCCGGCGCATCCTGGTCGTCCTCGCCATGCTGCTGGCGTGCGCCATCTACGTGCGCATCGAGGACCCCGAGACATTTCTGAGCAACGGACGCCTCGCGCTGCTCGCGCTCGTCGTCGTGTTTAATCTCGCGCTCGTGCGGGCCACCTACTGGCTCGCTGAGCTGCCGTATTTCGTGCATCACTCGGCGGCGGCGTCGACGCTTCCGTATCTCGCGCCGACGGCGATCGCGCCCATCATCGTGGCAATCCTCATCGACGCAGGCTCGGCGATTTTCATGGCGCTGCTCATCTCGGTTTTTACAAGCGTCATCTATGGCAGCCGGCTCGACGTGCTCGTGCTCACCTTCTTCGCGTCGATGATCGCCACCTACCGGTGCCGCAACATCCGCCGCCGCGGCAGCATCATGCGCGCCGCGTTGCTGGGGGGCGTCGCCGTTTCCTGCTTCGCGCTGCTGTTCGGAATCATCGACCGGCAGCTTTTCATGGGACCCGATTTCACCGTGCCGCGCCAGGTGCTCACCGGCCTCGTCAACGGCCTCGTGACGGGCGTCATCGTCGTCGGTTTGCTGCCCCTGATCGAGACGCTTTTCCAACGCACGACCGACATCACGCTCCTCGAACTCACCGACTACAACCACCCGCTGCTCCTGCGCATGCAGATGGAGGCGCCCGGCACCTACCACCATTCGCTCGTCGTCGCGCAGCTCGCCGAGAACGCCGCCAACGCCATCGGAGCCAACCCGCTGCTCGCCCGCGTCTGCGCGCTTTTCCACGACATCGGCAAGACCAACAAGCCCGGATATTTCACCGAGAACCAGCGCGACCGCACCAACCCGCACGACGAAAACAACCCGTCGCTTTCCGCGCTCATCATCAAGTCCCATGTCAAGGACGGCGTGGACCTCGCCATCAAGCACAAACTCCCGCGCGCCGTGATCGACGTCATCCAGCAACACCACGGCACGAGCCTGATACGTTTTTTCTACCAGCGCGCGCGCGGTGAAAAACGCTATCAGGCCGGCGGCTCGAACGCGCCGATGCCAGCGGGCAATTCGCGCCCGCCCACGCTCACGCCCGCGACGCGCCCGCCCGTGCCCGCGTCTGTGACGCGCCCACCCGTGCTCGCGTCTGCGACGCGTCCGCCTGCGCCCGTGACGCGGCCGCCGCTTTCGACGCAAACCGCCCCCGGCCTCGAACCTGTGCCGGTGTGCGAGACGACGTATCGCTACGACGGCCCGAAGCCGCGGTTCAAGGAAAGCGCGGCCATCCTTCTCGCGGACGGCGTCGAGGCCGCCTCGCGCTCGATGCGCAAAATCACGCCGCAGCATCTGGGCGAGTTGATCGACCAGATTTTCAAGGACCGTTTTGAGGACGGCCAGCTCGACGAGGCCCCGCTGACGCTTGAGGACCTGAACAAAATCAAAGCCAGTTTCACGCTCACGCTCCTGAACATGCTGCACTCCCGCGTGGCCTACCCGCCGCAGTTGGGGAAAGTGGAGGAAGCCCCGGTCGAAAAAGAAAAAGGCGCGTTTCCCGAATCCGCCGGCGAGCCTTCCTCCGGGACTTCTTCCGAGCCTGTGAAGTGACAATTTTCGCGGGGCACATTGTGATGGCAGAGGGAAATTTGGTGCCCGAGACAGGACTTGAACCTGCACGCCTTGCGGCAACGGCTTCTAAGACCGTCGTGTCTGCCATTCCACCACCCGGGCAAGGGGCGTCGCTGAAAAAATGCAGCGCGCCACAACGCACAAGACAAGACGCGCACCGGCGCCGGCTTGCAAGCGCAGTTTCGCGTGGAGGTTTCGTGTGGGTATTTCGCGTGGGTGTTTTGCGTGGAGGTTTTGCGTGGGGGTTCACAGCGCGGCACTTCGCGCCGTCCACGGGCGAGACGCCCATAAGCGCTAAGATAATTATTGACACAATTTGCGCATGGCGGGAAAAAATGGGGATGGACGAAACAGTGATGGACGAGACATGGTTGACCGAGGATTGGAAAAGCCTGGCGGCGCTCCTGCCCGAAGGCTGGCA
>JAISGL010000094.1 GCA_031263125.1 Opitutaceae bacterium
CTACCGCATTGAGATGCCAGATACGCTATTTTACCAATGGCGGCATACTTGGCAGCAGGGCCTTTGTCGCAAAACACCTCACGCTCCTCCGACGAAAGACAGGGTTGCGCCGCCGCAAGCAACCTCGCGTCCTGCCGCCCGTCTGCGACTGGGGCATCGCGAACGTGAATGGCGGCAGTGGCACGGACGGCGGCAGCGGCGCGGACGAAATCATGGTTATGCGCACGCCACGGCGGCGCTCGCTCGCGTCTGACTGAATCGAACCGGCGTAAACAGACTTAGGTCCCGCAAAAAAATGACTGGGCAAATTTACTTGGACTGAAAGCGCGATCCAGCGTTGGTGCTTGCGGTCATTTACCTCTGGTAAACTCCTTTGTCGGCGCCTTGACCGGCATTCCCATTCCGGCGTGCCTTCGCCCAGTTATTTTTGGACACGCCCTCAACGGGTGGGCAGACTTGGCAACCCCGGTTTGGCAACCTGCGCCAGTGTCCAGTCAATCGGTATCAGCCGGGCGGGTTTCCTCTGAAATTGCTCCGATTTTTGCGATATTTGAAGCGCGACTCTACAGTAACTGATGTTAGGACCTCGGCCAAAAGACCAAAAAGAAATCGTCCATTACGCTTGGTCTTGAAATGCGATCCAGCGTCACCGACTTCAGTCATTTACCGCTGGTAAACTCCTTCATCGGTTCCTTGGCTGGCCCTCCAATTTCGGCGTGCCTTTGGCGTTTTGTTTCCGGCTGAATCCCTTACGCGACGCGCAGGGCCTGATCTTGCGTCAGGCCGCGAATTACTTGTGTGGCTTCCTGCGTGGGCGCGGCCTGGCACAAGGCCAGGCTGCAAAATCCGCCTGTTGCGTAATATCAGTACAGCTGATGTTACGCGGCAACCAGTCTTGTGGCAGGGCAGTCGCGCCGAGACCGCCGCGTTCGTCACCAGTGGCTCCCTGCGGTCTCGGCGAGACCGCCCTACCACAAACGGTTTTCGCGTAACATTAGATTACCGTAAGAATATCGTGAGTAGCCGCACAGGCGGCAGCGGCCTGTGCTACTTTTTCCTGGGCCGGCGTGCTCCCGACAACAACGCCAGCGCGCCGAGCCATAGGAGGCTTGGCGCTCCGCCGCCGGCGTCATTGTTGACACCGCTTCCCGCGTTGGTGACTTGAATGATTGAGACCAGGATGGTTTGGTCGGGCGCGCTCAGGGTGAGGGTTGTCGAGCGTTGAGGGGCGCCTCTTGGGTTTGCGTCGTATGACACAGTGATGGTTCCGTTGCCGCCTCCGTCCGTGCCTGTGGTGATGCGCGCCCAGTTTTGGCCCGCTGTCATCGCCGCCGTCCATGAGACTCCGGAGCCGCCCGTCACGGTAAATGTCAGTATGCCGGGATTGGTACCGACGTTTTGTGTCGTGTTGGGTGAAATCGACAATGGGCGGTTGTCCATGACTGTCACGGTGAACGCGCCCGAGGTGACGATTTCGCCGGCGGCGGTTGTCTGCGCCACCGCGTAGGCGCCGGCGTCGGCGAATACGCTGGCATTGGTGATGGCGTAATCGGCGGCGGTCGCTTCGGTGATGGGGAAGTTGTTGCGATACCATTGGCGCGTGACCGGCGCGAAACCACTCGCGCCGGCCATGAGCGTGGCGCCGGAACCGATGGGAATGTTGACGCCGCCGGCGACTGTGTTCGCGCCTGCGCCGAGGTTTGTCGCGGTGATGCCGGCGGTGGCGTTCGTGGCGGAGGGAGTCATGGAGTTTTTGCCGGCGGTGTTGCCGGCGTGGGTGCTGATGCGATTGACGAGTTCGGCGGCGCTTGGGGTGTCGATGCCGGCGGGGTTCATGAGATACGAATAGCCGGGGACGAAGACCTGGTCGTCGCCGGATGCGGTCGTGCCGGTGGTCGCGGTCGCAAAGTTGCCGAGCGCGCGCAACAGTCCGCCGGATTGCGTGACGAGCGGGTTGCTCACGCCTTGGTAGATGTTGTTTTCGGAGAGAATTTGCGCGCCGGCGGCGGCGATGGTCGCGGTGGTGTTGCCGGTGGCGGTGATGTAGTTGTTGAGCATGTGCACGCGCGCGTTGGTCACGGCTGGCATGTCGGCGCGAAGTACCTGTCCCCAGAGGTTGTTTTGGAGGAGGATGCCGGTGAGCGCGCCGGCGTCGTCGATGCGCATGGCCGAGCCGGCGCCGGCGGGCGTGGCGGTGAATTTGTTCCACGTGAAGGCGATGTTGTCCGCGCCGCCGGTGATGATGACGGGCGTGTCGATGAAGGTGCAGTGGGTGACGTTCACGTCGCTTGCGCCGGTAATGATGAGACTGCAGTTGGTGAAAGTGACGCCGAGAATGATGGCGCCGCCCGCGTCCGCCGGAATGGTGAGCGGGCCGGTGAGCGTGGCGGTGGCATCCGCGCCCACGATTGTTTTGCCGGGGGCGAGTGTCGCGCCGCCGAGCGGTGAGAGGTCGATTGCGCCTGTCACGGTGATGGTCGCGACGCCCGGTGCTTCGAGTTGTGTTTTTAATTGTTGCGCGGTTTCGGTCGCGGGGTTGGAGGCGACGGTGAGCGTGGCGGTGAGCGTGGCGGTGGCGCCGGAGGCATTCGAGACCGTGACGGTGTAGATCGCGCCGTTGTCGGCGGGTGTTGTCGCGGGCGTGGTGTGGGTGACGGTGGCGGAGTTTGTGGCGCCGGTGGTGAGGAGCGTGCCGTTTTTCGACCATGTGCAAGTGAAGGGCGCGCTGCCGGCGGTGATGTTGGCCGTGAAGGTTGCCGTCGCGCCCGCCTGCGCGATTTGGCTGCCGCCGCCGGAGGCCCACGCAATCTCGGGGGCGGTGATGGCGGATGCGGCGAGGCGGGCGGCGAGTTGCGCCGTGTAGAGCGAGGCGGGTTCGATGCCGGCCTGGTTGGTCCCCTCAATGTGGCCGGCGGTGATGTAGCTGTTGTTGAACGCGCCCTGGCCGGTGACGTTGTTTGCGTTGCCGAGGGCGCCGGTGACGCCCGTGCCGGTGTAGATCATGCAGCCGATGGCGTAGTTTTGCGCGCCGTGGGCATTGGTGGGGCCGGTGTCGAGCGGGCGTTGGATGCTGATTCTTTTGCCGTTGCTCACGGCGCAATTCCACGCGACGGAGTGCACGGCGGCCCAGCCGTGCGAGGTGCCCATGCTGCCGCGGTTGTAGAGGCCGAGCGCCGTGGTGACGTTGTGGTTGGTGAAGCGGACGTTGTCGTAGAGTATGCCGTTGGACCAGAGGCGGTGGGCTTCCGCGGTGGCGATGGGTTTGTCGGCCACGCTGTCGTGGAAGACGATGCCGTTGTCGAGCGTGGTGCCGTTGCAGATGTAGGAGTGGCGCGCGCCGCGCGCATAACATTTGGTGAAGAGGATGAGCTGCGCGCGCTCGGTGCCGAAATTATAAAAGCGCCCGCCGGTGGCGACGCCTTTGGGATCGATGGCGCTGCAATTCATGACGGTCGCGCGCGTGCTGGCGTCCATGAACATGATGCCGGCATGGCTGAAATAACGGGTGATGACATTGCGCGCCCAGCAATCCTGCGTTCGCTTGAACACGATGCTGTTGTCCGCGTGGTTTTCATCGGTGTCGGAGGCGTAGGTGTTTTCGATGAGGAGGTTTTCGATGCCGATGTGCGTCTTGTAATTATTGGTGCCGGTGGCGTTGTATTTGATGAGGTAACTTGGCGCGAGATCGCGCATCAGGTTTTCAAACACGGGCGCGTCGAGCGTGATGGTGCCGCCTTCGATTTTTTTGATGTAACGCTGATAGCGATGGGGGCCGCCGCTGGATGTCCAGACGTTGTTGTTGGTGGCGCCGCCGTAACCGGTGGTGTCGGTGCCGCCGTAGTTGATGGTCGCGAGCCATGCGTCGGTCCAGGGCTGGACGACGAGGACGAGGTCGCCGACGGCGTATTGCGAGGAGTCGGCAACCTCGAACGAATACGAGCCGACGGGAATGACGCCGGTGGTGATGGCCGTGCTCGAACTGGCCACGAGGTTGTTGCTGAAGGGGCTGCCGCCGCTGTTGCCTTTGGCGGTGATGATGGTGTAGCCGGATGCGTCGGCGGAGCCGGCGCCGGAAAAGGTGTTGCGGATGACAGTGTCCGTGCCCGAGCCGGCGAGCACGACGCCGCTCTCGGAAATGACGAGCGTACCGCTTATCGTGAAGGTGCCGGAGGAAAGCCGGACGGCGCCACGATAGCCGTTGGCGAGCATGGGCAGGGCGGAGACTTGGTCGATGGCGTCCTGGATGAGCGCGGTGTTGTCGCCGGTGATTGCGCTGACGGTGACTTTGACCGGGATATCGCCGGCGCCGGAGCCGACATTGGGCAGCGGAATCTCGCCGCCATGATAACCGGCGTGGGAAAAGTCGGCGATCTTGCTGCCGGATGCAGGATCGGTGTTGTAGGTGAGGTTGCCGCCGGCATCCATCGTGACGAGTTGCGATTGCCAGGTGGCGGCAAACGAAATCGTGGCGAAGGATGCGAGGAGCATGCCGGTGACAGCGGTGACAGCGCGAGTGGTGCTTGCGAGGCGATGGGAGTGTTTCATGTGTGAAGCGAGGGTTTTCGGCGGCAATACCGCCACACGCGCGCGCACATTCAAAGCGTCCCGACGGTTAAGTTGTTAACCGGAAAAACGCGATTGTGAAGCCGCCCGCATTTTCGCGGTCACGTTTCGCTGGCTGGTCACGTTTCGTTGCCGTCCTGGTTTTCGCCGCCGCTTTGGTTTTCAACACCGCTTTGATTTTCGTCGCCGCCTTGATTCTCAACACCGCCGCGATTTTCGCAGCCGTCTTGTTTTTTGGGCCTGAAACGTCCCTGGCGCGCTCGGTCGATATCCTCGACCTCCGGTTTCGGAATCCGCGTGAACGCGATTCGCATCGGCGCCTCCGCGGTCGCGCCGTGCGCGCCGCCGAAATAAACCGTGTTCCTGCCGAGCACGCGGTTGATCTCGTCAACGGCGCCAAGCAGGCGTCCGCTCCTTTGCTCCTGCTCCGCGCCAAACAAATCCGGCGTGTGACCTTCCGCTCGCAACAGGCGCGTCAGCATCACGCCGATGCGCAACGGCGCTTTTTTCGCGTCGCCCGCGCGCGCCATGCGGCGCCTCCACAATTCGTTCAGCGCATGCGTGAGCGCGATGGTGTCCTGCGTCTCGTTGAAATGCAGTTCGGCGCTCCATTTCGAGCCGTCGCCATGCGCCACGTAGGCATGCAACATGCCCGCGTACAGATTTGAATCACGCATGCGCATGGCGGCTTTTTGCAACAGGCGGTGCAGGTCGGCGAGCGCGTCGGTGTTGTTGCGCCGCCCCGGCGGAAGCACCTTGCCGTGCCCGATGGACTGGTCGCCCTCCTGCTCGAAAAACGGCATGTCCTCGCAATGCAGCAGCCGCCACATGCGCTCGCCCACCACCCCGCCCCAGATGCCGCGCATCCCGTGCATCGAAAGCGCGTACAACGCCTCCACCGTCTCCACGCCGCGCGCGCGCAGACGTTCGCCGACGCCGCTGCCGATGCCCGAAATATCCGACGGTTTCAGGTGCAGCAGCTTCGCAGGAATGTCGCCGTCGTCATCGTTGAGCACGACCAGGCCGTCCGGTTTCTGCATGTCGGACGCGACCTTCGCCAGCAGCCAGTTCGGCGCGATGCCAATCGAACTGCGCAGGCATTCGCCCGCCCGTTTCGCAATCTCGGTTTTTATCTTTTTCGCAACCGCAACCGCCTTCCCCGGCTCCGCCCAACTGCCGCGCAACTCGCACGTCACCTCGTCAATCGACTGCACCTTTGTCACATGGATGCACGACTCGATGATATCCACGAACCTGCGGTGATAATCAATATACACCTCCGGCCTCGACTTGACGATCCTGATGCCAGGGCACAAGCGCCGCGCCTCGACGGTGCGCATGCCGCGTTTGATTCCGGCGCGCTTCGCCTCGATGCTCACGGCGATGCACCCCGTCGTGTCGGCCAGCACCTGCACGATTCCCACCGGCTGCCCGCGCAACTCCGGCCGCTCCTGCTGTTCGACGGAAGCGAAAAAGGAATTGAAATCAATGACCAGGGCGCGAAGAGGCACGGCGGAAATGCCGGGATTGGATGTGCGGAAATGCACAACCGCAATCCCCATTCGGCAACCGGCTCAGGCAACCGTCCCCTTTTCGGCAACCGGCAAACCCGCCCGAAACTGGACCGCCCGAAACCCGCCCCAGGGTCTTTTCTTTTAGGAACGCAAGAGGCGAAGGGCGAGGGTGGGGGTGCGCTGCATCGCTTCCTGCATCGCCACCATGTTCTGTCCTCCATAGTGCTCCGCCCGTAACGCCAGC
>JAISGL010000222.1 GCA_031263125.1 Opitutaceae bacterium
GTAGAGGATTTCGGTGACGGCGAGGATGAGCGTCACGGCGAGAAGCTGCCAGACGGGCCAGAGGAGCGCGCCAATGATCGCCCCAATCAGGAGCAGCGCGAAGAAGAATGTGACGAGGAGGTGGATCAGACGTTCGTGCTGGAAGGCTTGCGTTTGCGCGAGGTGGTAGGCGAGCAGGGATCGGAGTTGTTCGTGGCGGGCGGCGGTAGCAGCGTTGGCGGTGTCGGCGATGTTGGCGGCGTTGGCGGTGGCGGCGATGTTGGCGGCAGCGGCGTCGGTGGCGTTAGCGGCGGCGTTGGCGTTAGCGGCGTTGTTGTTGGTGGCGTTGGCGGCGTTGGCGTTGGCGTTAGCGGCGTTGCCGTTGGTGGCGTTGACGGTGGCGTTGGCGGGCGAAGCGGCATGGGGCGGTGCGGCGGGCGAAGCGGGCTTGGCATTGGACGGGGCGGCGTTTTTGGCGGGGGCTTCGAGCGCGGCGAGTTGTTGTTCGATGAAGCGGATGTGGGCGAGGAGGAGTTTTTCCATTTTTTGGGAATCGGTTGAGTTGTTGTGAGGGTTGAGTTGTGGAATCGGGTGAGTTGTGGAATTGGTTGAGTTGTGGAATCGGTTGGATTATGGAATCGGTTGGGTTATGAGTTGTGGAATTGGTTGAGTTGTGAGTTGGGTGCCGGGTGTCGGGGATGCGTTCTCGGGAGGAGGGTGCGGTCATTCGACTTCGCCGGTGGTTTGCGGGGTTTCGCTGGAGCTGGGGGCGGCGACGTTGAGGCGGATGGTGGCGAGGTTTTCGATGACGAGTTCGCCCATGGTGTTGCAGTGGAGATAGGCGGTGCGGCCGTAGTGCGCGGCGAGCGCTTCGCGGAGTTGGACGAGGTGGGCGAGGGGGGCGATTTCGTCGCGCGACATGGCGCTGAGGAGGGCGCCGAGGCGTTCTTCAACGAGGTCGGCGCGCTGGAGCATGAGGGTTTGTTCCTCGCGTTGATACTGGCGTGCGCTGGCGACGTTGAGGTGTTTCATGCAGTAGAGCGCGAGGGGTTGGTTTTCCTTGAAAAATTGCGGGCGGTAGAGGTTCATGCGGCCTTCGTAGGATTGCTGGTCGAAGTCCATGGCGCGGATGCGGATTTGGGCGCCTTCGAAGTCGGGGGTGATGACGACGACGAAGTTGTAGCTGCGCATGTCGCCGAGGAGGCGCACGAAGCAGCGTTCGTTAAATTTGACGAGTTCCTTGGCGAGGCGGATGGGTTTGATTTCGGGGCGCTGGTCGAGCCAGCGTTCGACGAAGATGTCGCCGGGGATGCCCGCGATGTGTTCCTCGACGAGGGTGTTGCCGTGCGTGAGGAAGTGCAGGCGGTTTGGCGAGAGGAGGTGTTCGAGTTCGAGTCCGTAGACGCGGGAGGCGTCGCCTTTTTTGATGTAGAAGTGGTCGGGATTGTCGTTGTAGGCGTTGACGATGCGGACGCGGAAGGGGGCGGAGTTGCCGAAGGCGCAGAAGTCGATGCGGTCGACGTAGAGGTGCCGCATGACGGACATGTCGCCGTCGGTGCGGAGGAGGGCGTAGATGTGTTTGAGGCCCTCGTGGAGGGATTCCATTTCGATGCGGTCGTGGATGACGGTTTCCCAGAGGGTCGTGTTGCCTTCGGGGTCGGTGTAGGGGGCGCATTCGGTGAAGCGGCGGAGGCGTTCGTAGGTGACGGGCAGTTCGCGTTCGCGGCGGTAGCGCATGAGGTAGCGGCGCAGTTCGGCGCCGATGGGGAAGCTGGGCTTTTTGCGCTGGGTGCGACGCACTGTGGCCGGGTCGGTGTTCATGCTGCGTTCACGTTGTGATGGCGATGTTGTGGTGGCGATGCTGTGATGGCGAAGCTGGATGGCTGTGCTGGGATGGCGGCAAAGCTGGCGGTGTTGTTTTGCGTTCGCAATGTCTTGTTTTGCGCGACGGTTTTCCGCAATGTGCCCGCAATTCGCAATCCACCGATTCAACCTTCGCGCCTTTTTTCAAACCGCCCGCAGCATGTCCGCATCCATCGAACAAATTCTCAAGACCTACCTGGAAATGCCGGTGGAATTTTGGGTGAAGGTGCTTTTCGCGACGGTGGTGCTGGTGCTGCTGTTTGTGATACTCAAAAAACTCGCGCACATCGGGCAGATCATCGGTGTGGTGATCGTGTTTGTCGTGATCGGCATCATCACCTATAAATGGGTGCATCACCGCGGCGAGCCGCCGGTCATGACGCCGGCGGTGGATTTTCTGTCGTCGTTTTTTCCGAAATTCGCGCAGTCCATGCAGTCCGCCCAACCTGTCCGGCAAGGGACGCCGCTTCGGCCCGCGCCGATTCAGCCCGCGCCGATTCCGTCTCCCCAGCAGGCGCAGCCGGCATCGTCACCCCGTCCGGCGCAACCGATCCAGCCCGTCCGAAATTCCGTCCAGAATTCCGGCACGGACTCGCCGCAAGCGTTCCCGAAAATAACTTTCCCGCCGCCCACGCCGAAAGCACCGCCAACGCCGGCCAAGTCTGCGCCGCCCAAATCCGCGCCCGCCAGACCCGCACCCGCAAAGCAACCGGCGAAATAGCGGGTGCCAAAATAGCGGGTGTCAAAATAGCGTGCGCACGGTGAAAATCGTCCCGGCATGGCGACCTCACGTTATTTTGTTCTCCCGTTAGTTTCCGTTAGTTTCCGTTAGTTTCCGTTGGTTTTCGTTATTTTATGATTCAATTTTCATTTGAAATCCGAAAGGATGCGAACACCTGTATTAATTTGTCTCATCGTCTCATCAAAATCATTCCTCATACTCAACCATTCAACCATGCCTAAAGAATACTCAGACATCGGACTCATCGGCCTCGCGGTCATGGGCCAGAACCTCGCCCTCAATATCGCCGACCACGGCTTCCAAATCTCGGTCTACAACCGCACCACGGAAAAAATGGACAGGTTTGTCGCCGAAAATCCCGGCACGCCCGGCGGCATCGTCGGCGCCAAAACGCTTGAGGACTTCGTCAAGTCCCTCGCCAAGCCGCGCAAGATGATCATCCTCGTCCAGGCCGGCAAAGGCACCGACGCCGTGATCGACGGCCTCGTGCCGCTCCTCGACCAGGGCGACATCGTCATCGACGGCGGCAACGCCCTCTGGACCGACACCATCCGCCGCGAAAAAGCCCTCAAGGAAAAAGGTCTCCGCTTCATCGGCTCCGGCGTGTCCGGCGGCGAGGAAGGCGCGCGTTTCGGCCCCGCCCTCATGCCCGGCGGCGACAAGGCCGCCTACGCCGAACTCGCCCCGGTCTGGAACGCCGTCGCCGCGAAAGTGGACAGAAAAACCGGCAAGCCCATCCCCGGCGCCGCCCCCGGCAAACCCGTCAAAGGCGGCGTGCCCTGCGCCACCTACATCGGCGAAAACGGCGCCGGCCATTACGTGAAGATGGTCCACAACGGCATCGAGTACGGCGACATGCAGATGATCTGTGAAGCCTACGCCATCATGAAAGGCGTGCTCGGCATGAAAGCCCCCGAAATGGGCGAAGTTTTCACCCAATGGAACAAAGGCGCGCTCGACAGTTTCCTCATCGAAATCACCGCCGACATCCTCAAGCAGAAAGACCCCGTGACGAGGAAACCCATCGTCGACGTCATCCTCGACACCGCCGGCCAGAAAGGCACCGGCAAATGGACATCGGTCAACGCGCTCGACATGGGCGTGCCCGCGCCGACGATCGCCGAATCCGTTTTCGCCCGCTGCCTCTCCGCGGTGAAGGAAGAACGCGTCGCCGCCTCAAAAATCCTCAAAGGCCCGAAGGCGAAAAAATACACCGGCTCGAAAAAAGCCCTCATCGAGGCGATTCACGACGCGCTCTATTGCTCGAAAATCTGCTCCTATGCGCAAGGTTTCCAGCTTATGCGTGAAGCGCAGAAAGTGCATAACTGGAAACTCAACTTCGGCCAGATCGCGCAAATCTGGCGCGGCGGCTGCATCATCCGCGCCGCGTTCCTGCAAAAAATCACGGAAGCCTTCCGCAACAACCCGAAGCTCGCGAACCTGCTCCTCGATCCGTATTTCAACAAGACGATCCAAAAAGCGCAGGCCAACTGGCGCAAAGTCGTCGCGCTCGCCGTGGAAAACGGCATCAGCGTGCCGACCTTCGCCTCCGCGCTCGCCTACTACGACGGCTACCGCGCGGAACGCAGCCCGGCCAACCTGCTCCAAGGCCAGCGCGACTA
>JAISGL010000116.1 GCA_031263125.1 Opitutaceae bacterium
AGGGACAACGTCCCGAACATCCCGGAATGACATCCAAAATGGCATCCGAAATGACAACCGAAATGACAACCCCGCGCCTCATGCGAATCCTGGCGATTTTGCTTGTCGCGGCATGCCCGTGCGCCGCCGTCCCGCGCACCGCCGTCCCGTGCGCCGCTGTTTCCGGTGCCGCTGCCGTCCTGCGCACCGCCGTCTCCGATGCTACCGTCTCCCACGCCGCCGTTTTCCACGCCGCGCAAAAAAACGAACCGCCGCCGGCGGAGGCGCGACATGTGTGGCTCGACGCGCCCGCGAATGAATTTTTCGAGGCCTCGCCGCTCGGCAACGGACGGCTCGGGGCGAGCGTTTACGGAGGCGTGGCCGGGGAACGCGTCGTGCTCAACGAAAACGGCATGTGGTCCGGTTCCCCTCAGGAGGCCGACCGCGCCGACGCCGCGAAAGCCCTGCCGGAAATACGCCGCCTGCTTCTCGAAGGCAAAAACGCGGAGGCGGAAAAACTCGTTGACGCCAACTTCACCTGCGCGGGCGCGGGTTCCGGTCGTGGCGCGGGCGCGAACGTGCCCTACGGCTGCTACCAGGTGCTCGGCGAGTTGCGGCTCGCGTTCACGCACACGGGCGCGGCGTATCCGGTTTCCGAATACAGGCGCGAACTCGACCTGGCCGGTGCGGTCTGCCGCGTCACCTACGAACAGGATGGCGTGCGTTTTGCGCGCGAGACATTCGTGAGCGCGCCCGGCGAGGCGGTTGTCATGCGCCTGAGCGCCGGCAAGCCGGGGCGGATTTCCTTCGACGCGCGTCTGTCGCGGCCCGGGCGCGCGACGTGCGCGGCGGACGGCGGCGACAGGCTCGTCATGAGCGGACAGCTCAACGACGGACGCGAAGGCGGGACCGGCGTGCGTTTCGCGGCGCTCCTGCGCGCCGTGTCGCGCGGCGGCTCGGTCGCGACGGACGGGGACGGCACGCTCCACGTGCGCGGCGCCGACGAGGTGGTGCTTTTTCTCACCGCCGCCACGGACATCCGCACGTTTGCCGGACGCGGAATCACGGACGCGCGCGCCGCCGCGGAAGCCGATCTCGCGCGCGCGTCGGCGCAATCGTACGATGCGCTTCTCGCGGCGCACACCGCCGATTACCGGCGCTATTTTGACCGCGTGGGTTTGCGCCTGGGCGCGCCCGATCCGGCTGCCGCCGCGCTTCCGGCGCCCGCGCGCCTTGCCCGTTTTCAAACAGGCGCGCCCGATCCGTCGCTCGCCGCGTTGTATTTTAATTTCGGACGTTACCTGCTTGTCTCGTCATCGCGTCCCGGCGGTCTGCCCGCGAATTTGCAGGGTCTGTGGGCGGACCAGATTCAGACGCCCTGGAACGGCGACTGGCATCTCAACATCAACGTGCAGATGAATTACTGGCCCGCGGAAGTGTGCAATCTTTCGGAGCTGCACGAGCCGTTGTTCGCGCTGATTTCGTCGCTGCAAAAACCGGGCGAAAAAACGGCGCGCGCCTACTACAACGCGCGCGGCTGGGTGGCGTTTCTGCTGGCGAATCCGTGGGGCTTCACATCGCCCGGCGAGTCGGCGGGCTGGGGTTCGACCGTCTCGTGCTCGGCGTGGTTGTGCCAGCATCTTTGGGATCATTACCTGTTCACCGGCGACAGGGAATTTCTCGCGCGCGTGTATCCGCTGCTCAAGGGCGCGGCGCTGTTTTATCTCGACATGCTCATCACGGAGCCGGGGCACGGCTGGCTCGTCACCGCGCCGTCGAACTCGCCCGAAAACGCGTTCCTGCTGCCCGGCGGCCGGTCCGCGCACGTGTGCATGGGACCGGCGGCGGACATGCAGTTGCTGCGCCATCTCTTCGATGCGTGCGCGCGCGCCTCGGAAACGCTCGGCGTGGATGCCGGACTGCGCGAGGAACTGCTTGCCAAAAAAGCGCGCCTCGCGCCGACGCGCCTCGGCTCCGACGGGCGCGTGATGGAATGGCTCGAAGAATATCCCGAGGCCGATCCGCACCACCGCCACGTCGCGCATCTCTGGGGACTTTATCCCGGCGGCGAAATTGATCCGCGCGCCACGCCCGCGCTCGCCGCCGGAGCGCGCAAATCGCTCGACGCGCGCGGCGACGGCGGCACCGGCTGGAGCCTCGCTTTCAAGATGGCCATGTGGGCGCGCCTGGGCGACGGCGCGCGGGCGCACAAGCTGCTCGCCGCGCACCTGAAACCCGCCACGATCGAGACCGCGAAAAAACAGTGGAGCGGCGGCACGTACGCGAATCTTTTCGATTCGCATCCGCCGTTTCAGATTGATGGAAACCTTGGCGGCGCGGCGGCAATCGCCGAGATGCTTTTGCAAAGCCAGACGGACGAAATCGTCCTCCTGCCCGCGCTTCCGCCGCAGTGGCCGGAGGGCGAGGTGCGCGGCCTGCGCGCGCGCGGCGGTTTCGAGATTGATGTCGCATGGCGCGACGGACGCGCGGTGTCCGCCGCGATTCGCAGCGTCGGCGGCACGCGCGCCACCGTCCGTTGCGGCGGCGAAACCATCGCGGTCAACATGGCGGCGGGCGGCAGTGTTTCACTCCAGTTTCCCCTCAACCGCAAAAACGCCACGGCTATGGATGCCAACTTGCGCGCGGCGCCACGTCGCTCACCGAGGCGTGGAACGCGAACCCGCGCGCCCCGCAAAATCACTTTATGCCCGGGCACATCACCGAGTGATTTTATCTGCACCTTGCGGGCATCGCGCCCGACCCGTCCGGCCCCGGTTCCGGACGCATCATCGTGCGCCCCGACCCGGTTGGCGACATCACCTGGGCCAGGGCAAGCATGAACACCGTGCGCGGCCCGGTGGCGGTGCGCTGGGAGAAAAAGGACGGCAAATTCACGCTGGATGTCACCGTGCCGCCAAACACGCGCGCCAGCGTGCAATTGCCGGTTGATTCCGCGGCTGGAGTCACCTCCTGCCGCTCCTGCCTGCTCTCCCCATCGAATGCAGTGGAAGCATCGCGTCACGCAATTATTCGATACAAGCACAGTAGTGACATAGTATCCCATAACGCGTGATAATTCGCATACGTTCTTTTGAATATATCAGTTGGTAATATTCCTTGCTTTTTAGCGGTAGCACCGGGGCAAGCCGGAGGCTTGCCAGAGATAAGCCGGTGGTTGAGGTCGCAACGCGACCGACACCACCGGAACCCAATATAAAAAGCACAGCATCCCGGAGGGATGCCAGAAACCCATAATACGCGCCTCTGGCATCCCTCCGGGATGC
>JAISGL010000436.1 GCA_031263125.1 Opitutaceae bacterium
GGAGATGGCGTGCCGAAGGCACGGCCCGAAGGGCCAGACCAAACCGGGCGCCCGCGAAGCGGGCGGGTTGGTCTGCAAGTTGGGGAGGCCCGTCCGGCTGAAAGAATGCCCGCACGCGAAGGGACTCGTGATGTCTTGATGGCCTCCGTGCCCTCTGTGTCGCGGCTTGGCGCGCTCTGTGCCCTCTGTGTCTCTTCTGGAATTGGCGCGGCGAATTTCCCGTGCTTTCCTTATCCTCCGTGGTGAATTGGTTTGGATTGGGTTGGCTCATGGGGAAATTATACTCAAAAAATAATGTTTATAGTCAGTGGCACGGAGTGGTTGGATTGCGGATGGGTTGAAACCTGATGAATTAATATAAGTTTTTTTATGTTTTATAAATGGCTGGCCATTAAAATAGCGTCAATGGACGGATGCTTACAACAGTGGCGTATTTTTGTAATCATGCGTTTATGAAGGGATTAGCCGCCTAATAGCCTTCTGAGGCCGGCGAGCAGGCCGGCGGGGCGGGCCGCCTCTCGCAGGGGCGCGGCGCGGGACAGGAGGGCTAACGCATGGTCTCGCGTCGGAGTGAGGTGAAAGATGCCTCGCACGGGGATGCCACTGGCGTCGGCGCCGTTCGCGATTTCGGTCGCGAGGCGGTCGCTGTGCGGGGCGAGGGCATAGGGGATGTCGGTGACGGCGGGAAGCGCGGTGCGGTCGGCTCGCAGGCAGAGGAAATGCGGGCTGTCCGGCTCGCCAACGATGGTGTCGAGCCAGTCCGCGCCTTCGCGGGCGAGGTGGAGCACGGGGAAGCGGGCGTCGAGCTGGGTGAGCCAGAAGGCCGTCCACCAGAGGAGGTCCGGCGCGGGGAGGGGCGAGGCGGCGGGGAGGCGCAGCGCACAGCCGGGGCCGGTGTGCGGCGGGGCGGAGGGCGCAAAGCCGTGCAACTGGCTTTCCACCACGTGCAGGATGCGCGTCCAGCCGGTGTGGTCGATCTCGGGGCGCAGGCCGGGCGGCAGCGGGGGAATGGCGTCGGCGGACGCGGCGAGGGCGGCGGCGAGCGTGACGCGGCCTTGGGCGATGATGTGCCGCGTGTCCGCAACCGTCGCGGCGGCGCGTCCGGCGCGGGTGATGGTTTCGAGGGCGGAAAAACAATCGCGCAACACCACCGCGACCGGCACGCCGATGATGTGCGCCATGACGACAAAGGGGTAGCGCGTGCGCCCTTTTCCGTCGCTCGACGAGACGAGGCGCCCGAGCAGGCATTCGCCGGTGCGGTGCCAGAGCAGCCAGTGGTTGTAGGTTTCGGCCGGGGAAACGGGCGGGAGCCGGTCCCAGGCGCCGGTGTCGATCTGGCCGGAAATGCCTTCCAGGTAGAGGTAGCGTTTCGCCTCGATGAGCGTGAGGGTGTCGAGGCCGATGTCCTCCATGTGGTCGTTCCACGCGGGGTGTTTGCCGAACGCGGCGAGGTGCAGGCGCGGGGGCGCGTCGCGGCGGAGCGAGCCGATTTCTTGGTGCAGGAAATCCTGGAGAAAATCAGGCATCGGGGGCGGGGGCGGGCGGCGTGGCGGCGGCGGTTGCGAGCGCGGCGGCGGTGCCGGCGGGTGTGGTCGCGGCGGCGGAGGCGGTGGCGGGCGTAGGGACTGACCTTGTGTCAGGCCGCGAAACAGTGGACGCGGTGGCGGGCGGCACGGCGGTGGCGGCGGCGGGTGTAGTGGCGGCGGCTGGTGCGACGGCGGGCGGCGCAGCGGCGGGTGCGGCGGCTGGCGCGGGGGGGGCGGCGTGGGATTCGAGCCGGAGGGAGCGGATGGTGGGCCAGTCGGCGGGCGCGGGCAACGGGCGCTCAAATTGCAGGCCGAGGATGAGGTAGCGGTCGGCGGCGCCGGTTTCGGTTTCGTCTTTGATGGAAATGGACGCCTGCCAGGCGCGTCCGTCGGCGATGCGGACGCTTTTGGTCTTGAGCAGGCGGAGCGCGGTCCAGTCTTCCGTGAAGGGGAGGACGGCGTCGGCGGTGGGTTTCACGTCGGCGGCGAGGAAAAGCTCCAGGTCGGGGAATTTGTCCGTCACGCGCGCCGAGGCGAGCGGGGCGTCGGCGGCGGTTTGCGTGCGGGCGGCGCGGCCCGCCATGCGCGCGGTGCGCCAGAGGTTGCCGGCAAAGACGGCGCCGAAATCGGACGAGATGCCTTGCTCGGTGATGAATTTGCGCTGGTCGGCGTAATTGACGATGGAGATGTTCACCGGGGCCGGCGAGCCGTCGGCGGCGGTGAGCGCGTCGATGACCTCGAAGGCGGCGTTCACGCGCGCGATGGCGAGTTCGTGCCCTTCGCGGAAATCGGCGGGCACGTCGAGCCTGCCGGAGAGGTCGGCGCGGGCGGCTTTGATGAAGGCGGTGGTGCGTTTGAGGGTGGCGGGGGTCATGATGGCGGCGGCGTCGAGGATGAGCGGGAAGCCGGCGTCGCGGGCGAGGTGCGTGGCGATGGCGTCGGCGTGGAGCCGGTGCAGGTCGAGGGCGCGGGCCTGGCTGCCGGCGTCCACGAGGTTG
>JAISGL010000457.1 GCA_031263125.1 Opitutaceae bacterium
CTGCCCGCGGCAATCGACATCAACCTGACGACCTTGGTGCGCAAAGTGATCGACCACCTCCTCTGGCGCATCGAAAACCCCAACGCCATCGGTCGCATCGGCATAAAAATTTCCCCCACTCTGATCAGCCCGCGATAGTCCGGCTTCATGCCCTGGCCGCGGATGGGAAGCGGCATTTTCAACCGCCCAATCATTCGGGCGGTGAAAACCCGGCCCCGCATTCATGAATGTACAGACTGCGCGATGAGAGACGCGGTTAACTGATGTTACGCAGCCCGTAGGGCCTGACCTTGTGTCAGGCCGCGAATTACCAATGTGGCCTCTTTCGCGAGCACGGCCTTACACAAGGTCAGGCCCTACGAAAACCGCCGACCGCGTAACATCAGCCGGTTAAAATGAATTCGCCAAAGAGAGGCGGAAGCGCACCGGTTTGCGCAAATGGTTCGTCACCATCACGGCTGCCGCCGCCATCAACTTGATCGCTTCATTGCTCCCCCTCATAAATGGCAATTTATTTGTGGCTGAGTCCGTTATGCCAATCTGGAGGTTGGCGTTTACGGGAAAGCAGACTTGGCAGTCTGCGCCACGAGTGCGCACGAGAGCGCCACGAGGGCGCACGAGAGCGCACGAGGGCGCGCGAGGGCGCTGCGAAAGAATTGCGAAGGAGACTTGCGCATGGCACGTGTTCGCAGCCACCATGCGGGCATGTCACATTTGAAATCGAAACCCCAAATACTTGCGTGGTTGACCTGCGATGGCGTGCATATCGATCCCGGCTCGGGCAAACATACCATCCTCGGCGTGTTCTCGAATATTCGCGCGCGCGAGTTTCCCGTCGTGCATCCGCGCATGATCTGGTTTCTCACGATCAGCGACGTGCCCGCGGGCAAACACCAGATTCGCATCACCCTGGGTCTCGATCCGATGAACATGCGTCCGCTCATCGAGCGCGAGTTTGCGTCGGCGGGGCCGTTGCAACGCATCAATCTCATCAACGAAATCAACAACCTGAACTTCGACGAGCCGGGCGATTATTCGATCGTGATCGAGGTTGATGACGAGCCGTTGCTCGCGACAAACATCACGGTGTCGAATTGAATTTTTGCACGTATCATGAGTGTTTCAAAATCTTTGGATATCATTGGAGTCGGCGCGCCGATCATGGATATTGTCGTGACGGTGCCGGAGGATTTTCTCGTCCACGCGGGCGGCGAAAAGGGCGGCATGGTCATGGTCGATGCGGACGAGATGGCGCGGTTGCTCGCGTTGCTGCCGGTCCGGCCGGCAATGAGCACGGGCGGGTCGTCGGCGAACACGACTTTTAACGCGGCGCGGCTCGGCTTGAGGGCGGCGTTTGTCGGCAAGCTCGGCAATGATGACGCGGCGGCGGCCTACAGGGCGCGCTTCGCGTCGGCGGGCATCGACACGTCGCGTTTCAAACAGGCCGCGATGCCGAACGGGCGCTGTCTCGCGCTCACGACGCCCGACGCGCAGCGCACGATGCGCACCTGCCTCGGGGCGCACGGGACGTTTTCGCCGGAGGATATTTCGGCGGCGGATTTTGCGGGCGCGCGACATGTGCATCTGGAGGGGTATCTGGTTTTTAATACGAGGCTCGCCGATGCGATTCTCGCGGCGGCGCGCGCGGCGGGATGCACGCTCAGTCTGGATTTGGCGTCGTTCGAGGTCGTGCGCGAATCGCGCGAGTGGTTGCTCGGACAGTTGCGCAGGGGGATCGACGTGGTGTTCTCGAACGAGGATGAGATTCGCGCGCTGTTTCCCGATGCGGCGGGCGCGACGGGCGGGGAGGATTTTCGGAAGCTCGCGGAGCGGCTCGCCGGTTTTGGCGGCGTCGCCGCCGTGAAGCTCGGCAAGGACGGCGCGTGGCTCGTGCGCGGAACGGGCGGCAATGCCGGGACGCATCGCGTGGCGCCCGTGCGCGTGGACGATGCGGTCGACAGCAACGGCGCGGGCGATGCGTGGGGCGCGGGTTTTTTGTCGGGGTGGTTGCGCGGCAGGCCGCTGCCGGTGTGCGGCGAGGTTGCGTCGTTGATGGGCGCGGAAACGGTGCGCCACATGGGGCCGCTGATTCCGGATGCGCACTGGGCGCGGGTCGCCGCGCGGGCGATGGCGTTGCTCGAATGACGCGGTGCGTGAAAAGGCGCGCGTGCGCACGGCGCGGCGGTGGCCTGCCGCTGTGGTGTTTTGCCGCTGCGGTGGCCTGTCGCGGCGGTGTCCTGCCGCCGTGGTGTCCTGTCGCGGCGGTGTCTTGCCGTCGCGGTGTCTTGTCGCCGTGGTGTCCTGTCGCTGCTCCATCATATGAAGTCCTCTGATGTCATTTCCCTTTCGGTTGATGAGGCGCGGCGGTTTCACCGGCGCGCGGTGGGGCTGGATGCGCCGCATGCGAGCGTGGGGGCGGCGATTGCGCATCATGGTTACGTGCAAATCGACCCGATCAATGTGTGCGGGCGGATGCACGATTTGATTTTGCGCAATCGCGTGGCGGATTACGCGGAGGGCGGCTTGATGCGTCATGTACACGGGGTGGGGCCGCGCGATGGCGACGGTGGAAAACCATTGGCCGCGGAAGAGCGCGTGTCGTTTGAACACTATCTGCCGGGGCGCGGGATTCTCGTGGCGCATGAGTTGGGGGCGTGGAAATATTTGCATGGGTGGATGCGTGAGCGGGAGAGCCATTCGGCTCCGGGGTCGGGCAGGTTTGACGCGGAGCAGCGGGCGCTGGCCAGGGATTTGCTCGCGGAGATGGCGGGGCGCGGGGCGTTGTCGGGGGATGATTTTGAGGACGCGCGCAAATCAAAAAATGACTGGGGCACGCATGGTTCGATTGCGAAGACGACGCTGGACAAATTGTTTTATCACGGGCGGGTGCTGATTGCGCGGAGGAGCGGCAATGGCGCGCGGCGGGTGTACGATTTGCCGGAGCGGCTGCTGCCGGCGGGCGTATTGCAAGAAAAGGAGGCGGGCGCGGAGGAGACGGCGCGGTGGCTGGTGATGTTGAAAATGCGGCAGCACCGGCTGGTGGCGTTGAAGAAGGGCGAGGCGGCGCTCGTGGAGGATGCGGTGTGTGCGGTGAGGGTGCGGCGCGAGGGCGTGCCGGTGTTGCATGTGCTGCGCGAGGATTTGGGGTTGTTGGAAGAGAGCGCGCGGGGTGCGTCCGGAGGCGAGGCGCCGCCGCTCCTGCTGGCACCGCTTGACCCGCTGATTTACGATCGCAGGTTGACGGGCTGGCTGTGGGGTTTTGATTATATTTGGGAAGTGTACACGCCGCCGGCGAAGCGGGTGCGTGGGTATTATGCGCTGCCGGTTTTGGCGGGCGTGGAGATTGTGGGGCACGTCGACCCGAAGGCGGATCGCGGGCGTGGGCGGCTGGCGGTGATGGGGCGCAGTTTGCGTCGCGGACACAAGGCGGGCGATGCGCTCAAGAGGCTGGCGCGGTTTTTGGGGTTGAGGTGAGGGTAAGGGAGAGGGAAGGGGGGCGGGAAGGGGGAGGGAAGTTGCCTGCCATAACCGTGGGTGAAGGTGAAGGCGCAATGCGCCGGTTCTCAAGGACTTGCCATTTTTGTACAGAATCTGTCCCTGTTTTTCCCCGGATATTAGGTATTATACGCTGCCGGTTTTGTCGGGCGGGGCGTGGAGCTTGTGCGGCACGTCGACCCGAAGGCGGATCGCGGGCGCGGGTGGCTGGCGGTGATGGGGCGCAGTTTGCGCTGCGGGCACAAGGCGGGCGATGCGCCCAAGGGGCTGGCGCGGTTTTTGGGGTTGAGGTGAGGGTGAGGGAGGGGAGGGAAGGGGATGGAAGCGAAGTTGCCTGCCATAACCGTGGGTGAAGGCGCAACGCGCAGGAATCCATGGA
>JAISGL010000150.1 GCA_031263125.1 Opitutaceae bacterium
GGGATGTGTAATATTATATGTAACAATAAGTTACGTGATTACACACGAGAACTGCTGGCTTGGCTCTGTTTTGTTAATTGATTTTATATCACTTTATGTAGCAATGGATTACAAAACTCCATGTCAAGTATTTTATTATCATAACTCATTAATTACCAATAAGTTAATGTTTATTTTAACGAAGTAGAATTAGTCCGTCATTTTCAGGATCGGTCCTGTCCAAAAATGTCCAAAAAAGAAATCGCAAAAAAGCCGGATGCGCTTTGGCGCATCCGGCTTGGAAGTTTTGCGAAATGTCGTTCCAGCGTTCCGTTATTCCGTCGTTTATGCGTCGTTTACGCAACGCGTTCGACGACGAGCGGCGGGGGCGTGGGGCGCTTCGGCGCGAGGCGGTAGGCGTTCTTGAAATATTCGAGGGCCTGTTCGAGTCGCGATTCGTCGTTGTAGTGGATCATCATGAGCGGCTCGCCTTGCTTGACTTGCGTGCCGACTTTTTTGATTTCCGAAACACCGACGGAGTAATCGATTTTGTCGTTCGCGGAGTTCTTGCCGGCGCCGAGGATATGCACGCCGTGCGCAATCATGGCCGCGTTGATGGTATGCACGTAGCCGCGCTTGGGGGCGGGGAGTTTGCGCACGTGTTTCGCAACGGCGAACTTCGACGGGTCGTCGATGCAGGCGGGGTCGCCACCCTGGGCTTTGACGAGGTCCTTGAGTTTTTCGAGCGCGCTGCCGTTGGTGAGGTGGCGCTGCACGGTTTGCTTGGCGGAAAGGGTCGAGCCGGCGACTCCGGCGAGGCGCACGATTTCCATGCCGAGCTTCATGACGATGTCCTTCATGTCCTCCGGGCCTTCGCCTTTGAGGAGCTGGATGGCTTCCTTGATTTCGAGCGAGGTGCCGACGGTGTCGCCGAGCGGCTGGTTCATGTCGGTGACGAGCGCGACGCAGCGGCGCTTGAGCGTGCGGCCAACGCGGGTCATGGAGCGGGCGAGTTGCTTGGCTTGCTCGAGGTCCTTGATGAAGGAGCCGTTGCCCCACTTGACGTCGATGACGAGGCCTTCGGAACCTTCGGCGAGTTTTTTGGAGAGAACGCTGCCGGTGATGAGCGGGAGGCTCGGGATGGTGCCGGTTTCCTTGCGGAGCTGGTGAAATTTGCCTTCAACGGGCGCGAGGTCCTCGACTTGCGCGACGATGGAACCGCCGATTTTCGCGAGCTGGCTGACGAACTGGTCCGTGCCGAGCGTGGGCTTGAAGCCGGGGACGGCGCAGAGTTTCGTGAGCGTGTTGATGACGTAATCGTGCTCGGTGCCGCACATCATGGGAACGACGACGCCGCTCGCCATCGCGAGGGGGACGAGGACGAGGTCGGTTTTGTCGCCGACGCCGCCGGTCGAGTATTTGTCGATCTTGGGCTTGGCGATTCCCGAGAGGTCGATCACGTCGCCGGAGAGCATCATCTCCTCGGTGAGGTCGGCGGATTCCTGCGCGGACATGCCTTGAAAATAAATAGCCATCGCCAGCGCCGCGAGTTGGTGCCGGGGCATTTCACCGTCGAGGACACTGTCGATAATGTAGCGGATTTCGTCTTTGTTGAATTCTCCGCCATCGCGCTTTTTTTCGATAAGGAATTCGAATGTTGGTTTGATGAATCTCCGAGGAGGAAGCGTGCGTTTGGTCATTGTCTTGCGTGTATAGAAAAAATAGCCGCCCCATTTCGCCGGGGCGGGAAAAGTGTAGAACTCAAACAGACTTACTGGGAATGTCGAGTCCAAAATGCATCCGCATTTCAATCACGCACATGCCGGTGTGCGTAATCTGTTGGTGATTAACATATAACTGACGTTGCACAACCAAAGAGATTCAAAAGATACCGCCACGTCCTTCCGCCATCAAACAAGCCCGGACCCTGCGCTTGAGCGGAGGCAAGGAGGCAATGCGAAGGTTTTTTCTGGGAACGCGAACAAAGATGCCCGCGCTCCCAAGCACCCGCGCTCCCAATTACTCGCACTTCCAAGCACCCGCGCTCCCAATCGCTGACGCGTAACATCGCCACATCGCCACCTCGCCACCTCGCCACCGGCGCCGCCACGCTACTGGCGCCGCCACGCTTTTGCAGCGTCGCAAGCGACGCCCTTTCGCCTTTCGCCGGTGCCGGCGCTGGCGTGCCCTTGAGTTTTGCGAGGGGTTTTCCAAACTCGGTTTTTTCAAACCGTCCTTATGTCTTTGCGTTGGTGAGTTCGTCGTAGGCGACGCCGAGGTTTGCGGTCAGGCGGTTGGGGCGCGGCATGTGATAATCGGGAAAGCCGGGGAGGTTTTCGAGCGTGGCGATTTCCCCGCGCGTTTTGCCGGCGGCGATCTGGCGGCGCACGTGGTCGAGCAACCCCGTCAGGTAATCGCGCATGACGAGGAGGTCGTCGCGTTTGCCAACGACGCCGAACCGGGACGCGGCGCCGGCGTGGCCGAACACATAAATCGCGTCGGCGGGATAGGTTTTGGCGGCGGTTTCGAGGACGGTTATCCAGTTGGTGACGCTCGCGCCGCCGCCGCGGTCGATCACGGGATAGACGCGGTTGAACACGAGGTCGCCCATGTGGACGACATTCGCTTTTTCAAAAAACACGATGATGTCGCCGCCCGTGTGCGCGGGGCCGAGGTGACGCGCGTGGATCGTCTCGGCGCCGGCGCGCGTGCCGCCGAGTTCGAGTTTCCATGTGTCGGCGAAAGTCGTGTCGGCGTAAACCTGCCTGTCGGGCGCGGACGGATTGCCGCGCGCGGCGGCGGCGCGCTGGAGGCCGGGCACGTTTTTGTGGGCGACGATTTTGTCCACGACGGGACGGAAAACCGGATTGCCCGCGGTGTGGTCGCCGTGGTGGTGGGTGTTGATGAGAACGTCGATGCGCCGGTCGCCGCGCAGGGGGATGCCCGCGAGACATTTTGCGGCGGTGTCGGGAAATTGCGTGTCGACGACCGCGAGCGCATCGGGTGAAGCGAGCCAGCCGATCGTGCCGCCGCGTCCGTTGAAAATGCCGACGTTGCGGCGCAGCGTGACAAAACCGTCGGGCAGCGGCGCTGGCGCGGGCGGGAGCGGGGCGGGAGCGGAGGTTGTTTGCGAGACTTGCGAAAAAAGCCTGCCACGGGAGAGCAGACCCAGCGATGCGGCAATGGCCGAGGCATGGAGGAAGTGACGTCGATTCATAACACCGCGCAGCGTATGCCGGGACGGCGGGTTAATAAATATTAAAAGCACGCGCAAACCGGATGTTTCCACGCATCTGGCGCCTGAATGCGTTCGACACGGCGCGGTTCGCGGAATCAATTTCGACGGCATGCCAACAGAATCCGCACAACCGGACGGGGCTGCGCAGCCGGCGCAATCGTCCGGAGTCGCACAACCGGCTGAGGCCGCACAACCGGATATATCCGCGCAACCGGCGCAACCCGCCGGCGACGGGCCAGGGACGAAGTTCGCCACGCCGCGCGCGCTCATCATCGACGCGATTCTGGTGATCGCGTTTTTTGCGTTTATGTTTTCCGTGATACGCCCGCACGTGCAAACGGAGAACCCGCTGTTCATCGTGCTCTGGGGCGGTGGGACAGCCGCGTGCATGGCCGGGATTTTCTGGCTGGCGCTACAGATGTTCCGCGTGGTTTTGCGCGCGCAGCGTGCCGGGGCGCACGCTCAAAAACAAGACATGCCAGGCCGCCAATTCCGGGAGTAACGCGGTGTCCCGCCCATAAGCGCCAAGTCAGGCAATCTATGATGAGAAAATAACAACGATGGCTGAAAATTGCCTATTGGCGGCACGAATTGGCGGTACGAATTGGTGACTGATGTTACGCAGCCGGCCTTTCCTGGGAGCGCGGGCATCTCTGCCCGCGATGCGTATTCGAAAGACATCAAGCGGGCGCACGGCGTTTCGCGGGCAGAGATGCCCGCGCTCCCAGGAACAGACTTCCAGGAACAGACTTTGCATTGCCCTCGCCCAATCGCGGAGTTCGGGTTTGTTTGATGAAGGAACAACGCACCTGCGCCTTTTGCATCCTTTTGGCTGCGTAACATCGTGACATCAGGAAATCACGTAAAATCACATTCCAAAAAATAAATTCATATTCGCTGTTGACAAGGGGGCAGCTGTCATGCTGTCCTATGACAGAAGACAACTCTATGCTCCTCCAAATCGACTTCAAATCCGGCAGTCCCGTCTACCTTCAACTGGTGGACCAGATTCGCTACGCCGCGGCATCGGGCGGGCTGCGCGCGGGCGAGCCGCTGCCGTCCATCCGTGCGCTCGCCGAGGAATTGCGCGTGAACCGCAACACCATCGCCAGGGCCTACGAGGAACTCGAACGCCAGGGCATCACCGAATCCATCCCGGGCAAGGGATGCTTCCTCAATGAAAGCCAGTCGCCTTACACCAAGACGGCGCGGCAGAAAATCCTGATCAAAAAAATCGACGAGGCCGTCGTGACGGCGCACCACTTGCAGGCGGGGCGCGAGGAGTTTCTCTCACTCGCCGGGGACCGGCTCAATTTCTTCGAGCGCAAACTCAAGGGCAAAGATAACCCGAAAAATTAACCCGAAGATCAACCCAATCGTTCCGGCTTCTCCCATCTCTCTCCAATCTCTCTCAATCTCTCCCATCTTTCCAATTTCTCCAAGTTCTCCCACCGCTCCCACCGCTCCTGCCTCTCCCACTTTTCCCACTCTTCCGCATCTCCAACCTCTCCCAACCTCTCCCAACCTCTCCAACCCTTCCAACTTCCTCCACCCACATGGACACCAATGTTCCGGTTATCGGAATCCAAAACCTCACGCGCCGCTACGGGCGCCACGACGCCGTCGACGGCCTTTCGCTGACCGTGCGCCGGGGCAAATGCTACGGCTTTTTTGGCCGCAACGGCGCGGGCAAAACGACCACGATAAAATGCCTGCTCAATCTGCTCCGGCCCAACTCCGGCACGGTGCGCGTCTTCGGCCTCGACCCGCAAAAGCACGAGACGACCGTGAAGGCGCGGCTGACTTACGTGCCCGACCAGGTCGCGTTTTATCCGTGGATGACCGTGGGCGAGACGCTGGAATATCTGGCGTCGTTTCGCGCGCATTGGAATCGCGACACCGAGGCCGACTTGCTGCGCCGTTTCCAACTCGACCCGTCCAAAAAAACCCAGGGTCTTTCCAAGGGGCAGCGCACGCAGCTCGCGCTCATCGGGGCGATTTGTCCCGGGCCGGAATTGCTCGTGCTCGACGAGCCGACGAGCGGCCTCGACCCAATCGTGCGCCGCGAGTTCATCGAGACGGTCATCGGCGCCTACCAGTCGGGCGACCCCGAGCAGCGCACGGTTTTTGTCTCCACGCACCTCATCTCGGAATTCGAGGGTTTGATCGACGAGTTCACCATCATCGACCAGGGACGCGAGTTGCTGACGATGGAGTCCGACGCGGCGCGCAATCGCTTCAAAAAAATCCGCGCCCGTTTTTCGCAGGAGACAAAACTCGGCCTGAACGGCGCGCTGCGCGTGAAGCAAGGCGGGCGCGAATTGGAAGTCCTCGCGGACGGCAACAGTGACAAGCTGCTGTCGGAAATCAAAGCGCACCAGCCGGAGGAGCTGAAAGTCGAGGCGCTTTCGCTGGAGGAAATTTTTGTGGTCTCGGACGTCTTGAAAAAATCCAACGCATGAACCTGCTCCTGAAAAAAGAAGTCCGCCTGCTGCTGCCAAGCGCGGCCACGGTGCTGGTGCTGGCAATCGTGACCCCGTGGCTGGGCCGGAGTCCGTATTCACTGTTCGCCATCATAACCGCCGTCCTCTTCTTCGGGCTGCTGCTGATGGCGACGAGTTCCTTTGGCCGGGAAATAAGCGCGGGCACTTTTTCCTCGATGCTCGCGCAACCGGTCGAGCGCCGCCGCATCTGGCGCGTGAAAATCGGGCTGCTCGCGCTCGCCGCCGCGCTGATATTCGCGGTGTGTTTCGCGAGTTGTTTCCTGCGCATTCACGACTACTGGGCGGATGTTCCGGGAAACACCGGCGCGTTGTATTTGAAAAATAATTTTGCAAAAGCGGCGGGCACGGGCGCGCTGTTTGCGCTGATGGCGCTGTCCGGCGGGTTGTGGACGACCTTGCTGCTCCGCCACGCCATCGCCTCCTTTTGGGTCGCGTTCATGGTTCCCGCCGGGGTGATCGTGCTGGAGCTGCTGGTGGATGCGCAGCTCGTGAGCGTGTTGTCCGCGATCGTCGGCGAAAGCAGCAACATGCCGGGGCAGGACCCCGCGCGCACCGTCATATATTGCGGCATGATTGCGCTTGGTGTCGCCTACGGCATCGCGGGGATTGTGTTTTCGTGGCGCCTGTTTTTGCGCGCGGAGGACGCGGCGAGGTTCGGGGATTTGTTTTCGCTGTCGCGCGAACGCGTTTCGGACGATGCCGCGCCCGCAAAAAAATCATCGCGCGGTGTCCGCGCATGGAAACCCGTGCGCGCGTTGCTCAAAAAGGAGTTTCAGTTGCACACGGTCAGTTTCCTGTTCGTGGGCGCGTTTCTCATATTGCATGTCCTCGCGATTTTGCTGCGAAGCGACGAAACCCTTCTGAACGGTTTTCCGGTGCTCCAAAGCCTTGTGCAATTCTTCTGGGTTTTCTGGCTCATCGTCCCGTTGATCATCGGCTGCATGGTCGTGGCCGAGGAGCGCAAATTCGGCGTGCTGGAAAACCAGTTCTGCCTGCCCGTGACGCGATTCGGGCAATTCATCCTGAAAGTCCTGCCGACACTCGCATTCGGCATCATCGTCGGAAGCGTCCTGCCGCTGGCATTGGAAATCGCCGCCAGTTCGATCGGTGCATCATCCAGCGGATTTTCTAATATAAAAAACGAACTGACATCCTGGCATTTCATAGAGTTTTTCATAAAATATGTTGGCGCGGCCGCGGGTCTGGCGCTGGTGGGCATCTGGGGATCAACGCTGGCGAAAAATTTTCTCCAGGCGACGAGTATAGCCATCGCGGGCGCCGGGGCGTGCGTTGTCATCGGAACACTCATCACGGGCAAATATATGTTCAGATTGTTTGGCCTTGGTCTGCCGATTCTCGCGGTGATCGTGGCTGCCGTTGTTTTCCCGTGGCTGGCGTGGCGCAACTACAAATTCTTCGCCGAAAGCGAACGTGTCTGGCGTCGCAACGTGCTCACGTTCGCCGGCGCATTGCTGTTCATGTTCGCCGGCAGCACGGCGTTTTATCATCGGGCGTGGGAAGTTTTTCTACGGGCGGAACCGGCGCACGGGGCGGCGAAATTGTCACTGGAAAATCCGCCGAAATTGCGAGGCAATATCGGAAGCGTCCTTCAGATAGTGCTGCCCGACGGACGGGTGTGGGCTGATACGTTTGAAGAAAAATACAGACATAATCCGCGTGTGCGTGGATTCGATGCATTGTGGCAGAATCCGTTTGGCTCATTGCCCGTGAGCCAGGGGCCTCAAATATTTCCGGCGGATTCGGATTTGGCGGCATCTTTCACCAAAAAAACTGAGGATATTACTTTGGATTGGATTCGCGAAAAAAATTTGGAACGCTTCGCTCCGGCGTCATTCGCGGGGAGTATCTATAATATCCAATGGCAAGGCTATATTGGCAATGACGGCTCTTTATGGATCGGCAACCGTTTTGATTTGTTGAAGACCGATTCCGCGGAGGCCAAATATCTGCAAGTCGGCACGGAAACCGACTGGCTGGGCGTCGTGACATTATTACAACAGATGATTGCGCTCAAAGCCGATGGCTCACTGTGGCAGTGGAATTTTTCTTACAAGGACGAAACGTTGGAAAAAAAAGCCAGGGTAACACCCGCGCGCCTTGGCATTCATAACGATTGGGTCGGCGTCACGGGTGTCCAGTTCAGGGCGGTCGCGCTTGCGGCTGACGGCAGTTTGTGGATGTGGCCGCAGTCTTATGATCATGGGCCTTTGATGAAAAAGCCGCGCAAGCAACCGAAGCGGCTGGGTAATATTTTCGACGCGGCGCGGTGAGCAAACGCGGGCGGACGGTCATGCAGGCTTGGCAGTCTGCGCTACGGTGGCGGCCTCGCCGTCGGCAGACTTGGCGGCAGTCTGCGCTGCGAAATACCGTCTCAATCTGGAAATCAAACGGCGGCGCGAATCGTTTCCAGTTCCTCCCAGCGCGCGTAGGCGGCGGCGAGTTCGGCGGCGCACGCATCGAGGCGCGCGCGCACTTCCGGGGCGGCGGCGGAATCGCGCTTGTAGAAATCGGGATCGGCGAGCTTCGCGGTGAGTCCGGCCTGCTCGGTTTCGAGCGCTTCGATTTGCGCGGGCAAGGCGTCGAGTTCGCGGGTTTCCTTGTTGGTGAGTTTGCGGGGACGGGCGGGTTTCGCGGGCGCGGGCGGCGATGGCGTTTCAGATTCCGAGGCCCGGGATTCCGCGATTTGGGATTTGGATTCCGCAATGTGGGATTTGGAGTCTGAAATCGCGCGGCTTCTGGCCGCGCACCAGTCGGCGTAACCGCCCACGTATTCCGATACGCGGCCGTCGCCGTTGTTTTCAAAGACCATCGTGCTCGTGACGACGTTGTCCAAAAAATCGCGATCGTGGCTCACGAGGAGGAGTGTGCCCTGGTATTCGACCAGCAGGTTTTCCAACAGGTCGAGCGTCTCGGCATCGAGGTCGTTGGTCGGCTCGTCGAGCACGAGCACGTTGGCGGGTTTTGTGAAGAGGCGCGCGAGGAGAAGGCGGTTGCGCTCGCCGCCGGAGAGCACGCGGGCGGGGGTGCGGGCGCGTTGCGAGGTGAAAAGAAAATCCTGGAGATACGTGATGACGTGGCGCTGGCGTCCGTCGATGGTCACGGTCGTGTTTCCGCCGGCGATGTTGTCGGCAACGGTTTTGTCGTCGTCGATCTGCGCGCGGAATTGGTCAAAATAAACGATCTCCAGATTTGTGCCGTGCTTGATCGTGCCGGAAGTCGGGGCGAGCTGGCCGAGGAGGAGTTTGACGAGCGTGGTTTTGCCGGAGCCGTTGGGGCCGATGATGCCGATTTTGTCGCCGCGCGTGATCGTGGTCGTGAGATCGCGGATGATGGGGCGGGTGGCGCGGGCATTTTGCGCGTGTTCTGAGGACATGGGCGGGACGTCCGTGCCATTCAAGTCTGCGGGCGGGACGTCCGTGCCACCTGAACCTGCGGACGAGGCGTCCGTGTCACTCAATCCGCCTGCCGCCAGATACGTGAACGAGACGTTTTCCGCGTCGATGACTTTCACGCCGGAGCGGTCGGCCTCGGCGAGGCGCATGTTGACGTTGCCGGTGCGCTCGCGGCGGGCGAGGCGTTCGGCTCGCATGGCGGCGAGGGCTTCGAGGCGTGCGCCGGAACGTTTGCGTTGCGCGCTGGGTTTGCGGCGCGCCCACTCTTCCTCCTGCGCGAGTTTTTTGTCGGCGGCGGCCATCTGGCGCTCCCAGGCTTCGAGACGTTCCTGGCGGCGCGCGAGGTAGGTGTCGTACGGGCAATCCCAATTCGTGATGATGCTGCGGTCGAGTTCGACGATGCGCGTGGCGAGGCGGCGCAGGAAGGCGCGGTCGTGCGTCACGAAGAAGAGAGGGATTTTTTCACCGAGGAGAAAATTTTCCAACCACAGGATCGATTCGAGATCGAGGTGGTTCGTCGGCTCGTCGAGCAGGAGCAAGTCGGGTTGCGACGCGAGCGCGCGCGCCAGCAGCACGCGACGTTTCAAGCCGCCCGAAAGCGATGCGAACCTGGCCCGCGGATTGATCGCCATGCGCTCCAGCAGTTTTTCGAGACGCAGCTCGCGTTCCCAAAATTCCTCGTGCGCGAGTCCGGCGAGTCCGGCGCTGACGATGTCGCGCGCGCTGCCGGCGAGGTCCGCGGGGGTTTCCTGCGTGAGCCGCGCAAACCGCGCCCCCGGCTGCCGCGACACGGTGCCGGAGTCGGGTTGCATCTCGCCGGCGATCACGCGCATGAGCGTGGTTTTGCCGGAGCCGTTGCGCCCGACCAGGCAGACGCGTTCGCCGGGGTCGATCTGGAAGTTTACGTTTTCCAGAATCGCCGGGCCGCCAAAGGCGAGGTGAATGTCGAGCAGGTTTACGAGAGACATGAGGAATTTTGGATTTTAGATTCCGGATTTTGGATTGCGGCATTGGAATGGGAAGCGCAATGGGAAACGCAATGGGAGGAAAAAATCATCCCATCGCTTTCCGTTGCCCCGCCGTATCCGCCACATCCGCCGCGCCTGCCGCGCCCGCTCACTGCGCCGGTACTAAAGGCCGCTTCTCAGCGTTGCGCCGAAATCCGATTTTTTAAGCGCGTTGTTCATTTCCATTGTCTGCCGCGGCGTGATGTCGGCATTTCCCGGCGCGATGAAAACGGTTTTGAAAAAATCCAACTGCCCCGGTGTCAGGAAATCCGACGCGGCGGCATTCACCGCATCCCAATCCTGCTCCGTGCCCGACGACGCCATCCTGACCGCCGCACCGTCTTGAAACGCTGTGTTCGCGTCCGCCACCGCGCCGGCCAGGAGCGAGGCTTGCTCCAAGCTCAACGGCATGTCCACCAGCGCCAGCATGCCTCCGAAATTATTCACGTAATCCCACGCCGGGCGCTGGCGTTCGTAGAATGAAAACTGCTCGTATAAATCCGCGCCGAGCGCCGCCTGCGCCGCCGTCGAAAGCTCCGCGTCCGCGGCGGCTTTTTCGGTTTGCGCATCCGCGTCCGAACCGCCCGCCTGTTTGTCAGCATCCGCTTTTTCGTGGCGCAACTGCCTTTGGAAAAGCGCCTCGGCCAGGGCGCCGGTTTGCCCTTTTGTGAGCTGTTGCAGGCGGTAAAACGCGCCGTAGTGCATGTCCACGTCCGACCGCAACGCGGCATAATATTTGAGGCCAAACTCGCTGTCGTTCAGCTTGTGCTCCTCAAGCGCCTTGCGCCTCTCCTGTTGATACTCATACGACTCCGAAACACCCCAAGGACCTTTTGTACGTATCGCAACCTTCGGCCTGATTGGCGCCGTTTCGGTTTGCGGCGAAACCGGCGCCGCCGGCGCCACCGGCTTTGAGCTGTTGATTTGCGCCCTCAGCGCCGCATTTTTTCCAAGCACGGCAGCCAGTGTTTTTTTGTCCGCTTCTTCCGAAGCAAACCGCTGCCTGAGTCCGGCTGCGGTCACAAACAATGCCACAATCGCAACCAGAACCAGCAGGATGTTGATGACCTTTCTCATTTTTATGGGCGCGTTTTTATGGACGCGTTGCGGTTATTACTGTCCTGACTTCGTCGTAATCCTCGGCCCACTTTCGCGATGTCTGCTTCCAGACATACCGGTCTCCGGTTGCCACGAGCGCGCGCATTTGCTCCGGCGACAAAATTGCCCCGGCCTGTTCCACAAGCGCGTTCCATCGAACCTGCGGGTCGGTGATATCGCCATGATTTTCCTCCAAATCGCCGGCGATTTTTTCAAGGCTCCGCGCCTGTCCGGATGTCAGAGGCTCATCGGTGAAACATAACGCGTTGCTCAGTCCAATGATGTTGAAATGGTCGCCGGCGTTGTCGAGCGCGCGCAACTCGGTGAATTTTTCATACCCCTCTTCGCCCAGCAAATCGCGCGTCTCCTGTTTGCGTTTTGAAAACGAAGACGGGGCGCCGAATCTGAGCATCACGTCGCCATATCCCGGCACTGTGTTTCCAACACGGGACCCGAGAGTATTGATCTCAGCCAGCCGTGTTTTTTGCGCGGGCGACAAATTCATCTCATGTGCAATGCGGAATACAACTCTCGCCCCGATGGCGTTTGTCCATGCCGTCATTTTCTCTTTTACTTCGGGATGGTCCGCCAGAAACACCTGCGCGGCGGCCTCTGGATCGTGTTTGGCGGCAGGCGCGGAAGACGCGCCGGCTGCGGCTATCGCGTTTTGTTTTTCCGATTCGAGCAATTGCGCAGTGAGCCTGGTGTTTTCCTCGCGCGCCTGCCGCAGCGCGGCTGACGAGGCGCGCTCGCTTTGCATGCCATAATATGCGCCGCCCGCGACAAGCAGAAGCGCCACGATTGCGGCGGTTGTTATTTTTGCTGAATTCATAAAAACGAAAAACGCATTTGCGCCCACATATGCACCCGCACCCGTAACCGCCGCTGTTGCCGCAGTCACAGCGCCCGCGCCCGTCGTGGCTGCGACCGACACGCTCGCCGCGAGACCCGCCGGCGCGCCTTGCGCGGCTTCGG
>JAISGL010000468.1 GCA_031263125.1 Opitutaceae bacterium
CTACGAGCCGCGTAATATCAGTATTGAATAGAATGTTGGGCCGATCTGAAGAGCGGCGTTCCCAGGCGCTGGCGCGTTATTTGCCGAGGCCGTTTTCCAATTGTATCATGCCGGAAACCGGGCGGGCGTCGGGGGCGGAGGCCCAGTTTTTGTTGGGCACGGAATCCATTTCGAAAACGAGTCCGCCACCGCCGAGGATTTGTTCGTGCGTAATGTAAGCGCGGTTAAAGGGCGCGCCGTTGAGTTTTGCGCCGCGGATGTAGGGTTTTTGGCGTCCGTTGTTCTCCGCTGTGATGGTAAAGGTTTTTCCGTTGCCGAGGGTGATGGTGGCTTTGTCGAAGAGGGGGCTGCCGATCACGTAGTCGGGTGTGCCGGGGGTGACAGGGTAAAAGCCGAGCGCGCTGAAGACATACCACGAGGACATCTGGCCGTTGTCTTCGTCGCCGCAAAGTCCGTCAGGGGCGGCTTGATAGAGTTGGTTCATGATCAGACGGGCTTTGGATTGTGTTTTCCACGGCTGGCCGGCGCAGGCGTAGAGGTAGATCATGTGGTGGATAGGTTCGTTGCCGTGGGCGTACTGGCCCATGTCGAGCGCGGCCATTTCGACCATTTCGTGGATGGTGTTGCCATAGGTGCCGACTTTGAACGTGTTCGGCGCGGTGAATACAGCGTCGAGTTTTGCGGTGAACGCGGCGTCGCCTCCCATGAGCGTGACGAGACCGGGGATGTCTTGGAAGACACTCCACGTCCAGTGCCACGAGCTGCCTTCCGTGAAGGGGCCGCCCCATTCCGCCGGGTCGAAGGGTTCGTTCCAGGCGCCGTTGACTTTGCGGCTGCGCATGAAGCCGGTTTTGGTGTCGAAGAGATTTTTATAATAAAGGGCGCTGCGGGCAAAGGAGCCGGCCTCCTTGGTGCGTCCTATGGATTTGGCAATGATGGCGGCGCAGAAATCATCGTAGGCATATTCGAGTGTTTTGGCGGTGGCTTCGCCGACCTTGGGTTCGCCTTTGATGTAGGAATAGGGAACGTAGCCGAGTTTGTGATAATAATCGGCGCCGTCGCGTCCGATGGAGCGAAGATTGCCGGGGTTTTGCGTGCGGGAATCGTGCACCATGGCGTCGACGGCTTTGTGCGGGTCAAAGGAGCGGATGCCTTTGACCCAAGCGTCGGCGAGGAGCGAGAAGGAGTTGTTGCCGATCATGCAGTCGCGGTGGCCGGGGCTGGCCCATTGGGGCATCCAACCGCTTTGGTCGTAGGCGTTGAGCATGCCTTCGAGAATTTCGGCGCTGATTTCGGGGAAGATGAGATTATAGAGCGGGTGGACGGCGCGGAAGGTATCCCAGTAGCCGGTGTCGGTATAGAGAACACCTTCGTGAATTTTTCCGTCAAAGGGGCTGTAATAAATTTTTTTGCCGGCGGCGTCGTATTCATAGAAGCGGTGCGGATAAACGATGCCGCGATAGAGGGCGCTGTAGAAGGTGCGGCGCTGCTCGCGGGAGCCGCCTTCGATGCGAATGCGCGAGAGGGCGGCGTTCCATGTGTCTTCGGCGCGGCGGCGGATGGTGTCGAAATCGGCGGAGGCGATTTCACGGTCGAGGTTGCGGAGCGCCTGTTCGTGGCTGATGAAGGAGGAGGCGACTTTGCAAGTGACGATTTCGCCGGGGCCGCCCGGGAGGCGCACGTAGGCGCCGGCGTGTTTGTCTTTAAGTTTGGCAATGTTTTTTCGCGGGCCGCCTTCGGGAGTCCAGACGCCGGATGCGACGAAGGGTTTGTCGAAAATAATCACAAAATAATTGGCGAAATTTTTCGGGACGCCACCGTGATTATAGCGTGAAATGCCGATGATTTTGTTTTCACCGGGAATAATTTCCACTTCGGAGCCACCGGGGAAGGCGTCGAGAACGATATAGTGATCCCCTTTGCCGTCGAAGGTGAAGCGGAAGCGCGCGCAGCGTTCGGTGGGCGTGACTTCGGCGGTGGCGTTCCATGTGTCGAGCTTCACGCGGTAGTAACTGGGTTGCGCGATTTCGCTGTCATGCGAGAAGTCCGAGGCGCGGTCTTGCTCGTTGAGGGCGAGTTTTCCAGAGACGGGCATGAGTGAAAATGCGGCGTAGTCGGCGATCCACGGGCTGGGCTGGTGTGTCTGCCGGATGCCGCGGATTTTTGTCTGGCGGTATTGATAATAAAACGAGTTGCGCTCCGGCTGCGTATAGGGCGCCCAGGTGTTCATGGGGAAGGGCAGACAGATGGCGGGGTATTCGTTGCCGTGCGAAAAGTCGCGCTTCGAGTCGGTGCCCTGGAGCGGATTGACCAGTGAGACAAGCGAGGGTTCGGCGGCACAACCCGCGGCGCAGGCTGCTGAAAGAAGGATCGCGTGCGCGGCGGTGAACGTGAAAATAAAGGCAGAAAGGACGAGGTGTTTGCGGATGCGGATGGTTTTCATAACCTGGAGTGTGTATTTGAACGGGACGGAGTGTTTGTCCGGAGAGGGGACGCACAGTGAAGTGCGCGCCCCACGGCGATCTTAGTTGCCGCCTTTCTTTGCTTTTCTCGGTCCTGATTTTGTCGGGGGCGCATCCATATGACTCTTTGGAACCGGCGCCCAATTGCTTGCGTTCAGTTTGTCGCGGCTCGCATATTTCCGCCAGACGGCCTTGTCATATAGCAGTTGCAAATAAACGCCACCGACGACCGGGCGCGCGTCAAAGTTCACTCTTGTGGCGTCATTCGTGCGGTAGAAGTCGGACATTGCGATGCGGTTTGGCGTCTCGTTGAGATATGTATAAATCGGATCGATCAGCGCGTCGAAATCCGGGCGGTTTTGCGTGAGCGTTGCCGACCACGTGATCCAGTCGAGCTTCGTGTAGAGTTTGCGGCTGTCGAGCGGCAGTCCGTATTTGTTTTGGTTCTTCAGATAAAAATCCATTTCCTTGCGGGCGACTTCGGGCGGAAAAATCCCGAGGCCGAGGATGCGGTCCCACACGAGATTATATTTCTGGCTCCATGTGCCTTTTTGATCGAAAGCGAGGCGGTAGTGGTCGCCGTCATCGGCTTCCTTCACCCAGCGTTTTGCAAAATCGCGCGCGAGTTTTGCATATTCCGCGGCTTTTTCCTTTTCGCCGCGCATGTCGCAGAGTTTGCCGAATGTGCCGAGGGCCACGATTGCTTTTATACTCAGGTTGACATTGTGGGCCATGTGCCCGGCGAAGTCGTCCGTGCAGAGTTGGTTTTCGGGATCGAAGCCTTTTTCCTTCAGATATTGCGCCCATTTTTCGAGTGTGGGCCAGTAGAGGCCGGCGAAATTTGCATTGCCTTCCATCTGCGCAATCGCGGCGAAGAGGATGAGCAGGTTGCCGCTTTCCTCGACGGGCATCTGGCCTTCGTTTCGCGATTCGCCGCCACCATATTGCTGTCCGTTGGCCCGCGGATATGATCCCAGGTCATGCGGGGCAAACGGGAATTTCCAGCGTTCGCTCGCGGCGTAATTCATGAAGGGCACAACAAACGATTTCGCGAGCGTGGGGCCGTTGAGCAAAAACAGCGGGGACATGGGATAAAATACATCGGATGTGCCGATGAAGCCGCCGGAGTGGTTTTCCTTGCTGAACTGGAGCGGCTGGCCGTTGTCGTCGACGACGAACTTGCCCGCGGCGAAACACTGGCGGTAGGCGAGGGCGCATATCTTTGCATATTTTTCGCCGCCGGCGCGCGTGACATCGGCGATCAGTTCCGCATCGAAGGCTTCGCAACGCTTGCGGAGCGTTTCGTATTCATTTTTTGCATACGTGAGAAGGTCGGCGGCTTCCCAGCCGTTGCGACGCCAGTAGGGGCGCAGATTTTTTCCGAGATACTGGATCGAATAAAGATCATCGTAAGCGAGAATCACCGTGCGTGTCTGCGCGGTGGCGCCGACTTTGAACGGGGCGAAACGCAGATTCGCAAATGCGTCTCCACCGGGGATGGCGCCGTTGATGCCTGGTTTCGCGGCGGTCCTGCCGGCGCCGAAACTGTAACGGTAATCCGTTCCGGTCGCGAGCGTGACGTCGGCAACCGAATCCTCCGCGGCCAGATAAAAATAACCCCAGTCGATGCAGGTGCCGTCGCCGGTTCTGACGAGCATGTTCTGATCCTGGTCTTTCGAGCCGAGGCGCGCGATGGTCAGCGGGCCGGCTTTTTGCGTTGTGCCGGCAACCAGTTGTTTTGCGGGATCATGGACTGTGATGTCGCCGCTTGCGTCGAACTGGATGGCGACGTCGTGTGTTTTTCCATCGAGCGATTGGAACGCATATGTCACATAAGTGATGGGGAGCGAAAGCACGTGAATATCATCCGGAAGCGCCGGGGTCATGAATGTGAGCGTGAGACGCACACCTGCGTTTTCGAAAACATAGATTGTGCGCGTGGGCAGCACGTCGACGGATTTTTGTGTGAGCGCGGGCGCGGAATCGGGTTGCCGGCCCATTGCACGGAATACTTTTCCGTCAATGGAGACCTGGCTGGTCATGCGATTGTCTTTGCCCGACCAATGCCGGGTGGGGGAGCCGGGCAATGTGTCGGATGGCGACCAAATGCTGAAATACGGATCGCAGGCGACGAGCGGGACGGAGGGCGGGCGCAGGGGTTCCGCGCAAAGGGCGGAACCAGCAAACGCAACAAACGCGGCGCCAATGGACGCGGCGGCGGCAATGCGGCGGATATATGCGGGAATAATCATGTTGTTTGTCATTAAGAGGAAGTTAAATTTTTATCATGCAAAGCGCCCAGGCGCTTACTTTCTGTTTAATGGTAGCAATCGAAGTCACAAAGGACAATCGTCCAAAGTGATGAGTGCGGAAGCGATGAGTGAGCGGCACGCAGGGCCTGACCTTGTGCCCTTGTGCCAGGCCGCGAATCACCAATGTGGCCTCCCATGCGGGTGCAGCCCCGCCCTTTGGAATTTAGATTTGGAGTTTGGAATTTTTCACCAAAACACCAAATCCCAATGACCAAACACCAATACAAACCTCGCCTCGCCACACGCAGCGCAGGCTGCCAAGTATCCCATAACGCGTGATAATTCGCTTCGAATTACCAATATATTCATAACTGATGTTACGCGACTGGCAGGATTTTGGCAGGGCGATACTGCTGGGGCAAGCCGGAGGCTTGCCAGA
>JAISGL010000035.1 GCA_031263125.1 Opitutaceae bacterium
CGTCCGGGTGAACTGCGGAACTCGGGTTAAAATGTCGCAAAATCGAAGCAATTCCAAGCAGGAGCCGCCCGATTGACAGGATACAGGAAGCGACGATTGGCGGCCTGTCGGCCCTTGGCCTCAAAACCAGCTCGCCGAACAAGACGCAACACACCTCACCTCGCAAGCCCCCCCCCAGACTGCATCTTCGCCATATGTAAATGAAAATTATAAAAAGACTATAAAAACAGGGACAGACTTTAGATTAGGCTTGATGCGTGGCTGTTTTTCGGCGATTGTTTCCGCATGAGAACTTCACGGATAAAGATTCATGGAGAGGATGCCGTTTACCACTGCATCTCCCGCACTGTTAACGGCGAACGGCTTTTCGACGAGGACGCCAAGGAGATGTTCCGGCGTCAAATGTGGCAAATCGCCGACTATTGCGGCGTTTCCATTCTCACCTACGCTGTCATGGAAAACCACTTCCATGTGCTTGTCAGAGTTCCAAAAAAAGTGCCGATTTCCGATGAGGAACATCTGCGTCGCTATCGCTTGCTTTACCCGGAACCAACCCGTTTTCAAACCGCTTCGCTGGCGGTTGTCGAAGCGCAGCTCAAGGCTGGTGGCCCCGACGCCGAGACCTGGCGCAAACAGCAGCTTGCTCTCATGAACGATGTCTCGGCTTTCATGAAGCTGCTCAAACAACGCTTCACCATCTGGTTCAATAAAACACACAACCGATTCGGCACACTCTGGGCCGAGCGTTTCAAAAGCGTGCTCGTTCAGCCGGCAGGGCGCGCCGTTCGCGTCATAGCCGCATACATCGATTTGAATCCCGTTCGCGCAGGACTCGTCGACGACCCCAAGGACTACCGGTTTTGCGGCTATAGCGAGGCTGTCGCGGGCAGGAAAATCGCACAGGAAGGACTCATACATGTAATCGGCGAAGATGACGCGCGCACTTGGAGGGGTGCGCAGGAATACTACCGGCTCATGATTATCGGCAGCGGCGCCAAACCGCGCACTGGCAAAGCCGCCGTTTCGGAAAATCTTTTCGAGGAAACGGTGCAGGCGGAAGGAAAACTGCCACTGACCACTGCATTGAGATGCCGGATACGCTATTTCACCAACGGAGGCATACTTGGCGGCAGGGCCTTTGTCGCGAAACACTTCGCGCTCCTCCGGCAAAAGACGGGGTTGCGCCGTCGCAGGGCACCCCGCGCCCTGCCGCCCGTCTGCGACTGGGGCGGCGCGGGCGACGGCAGTAGCGTAAGCGGCAGTAGCGATACGGACGAAATCATGGTTTTGCGCACGCCACGGCGGCGCACGCTTACGTCCGGCTGAATCGAAACGGCGTGAACAGACTCAACGAGCGGGCAGACTTGGCAACCTCGGTCTGGCAACCTGCGCCAGTGTGCCAGTGTCCAGTTGATTGGCATCAGTCGGGCGGTTTCCTCTCTCTGAAATTACTCCGGCTTTGTGACATTTGAAGAATGGCTCTACACTATGGTATTTTCTATTGATATAGACACATTTGGCAGGGTGGTTTCGCCGAAACCGCAGCGAATACCACGGGGCAAGCGACAGCGGTTTCGGCAAAACCGCCCTACTGTCCAGTCAATCGACATCAGCCGGGCGGTTTTCCTCTGAAATTGCTTCGATTTTGCGACATTTGAAGGATGACTATACACTACTATCCCATACCCCGTTCGGCCAAGCGGCGAAAAAACTTTCAGAGGAGAGCGTTTTTGACCGGGCGCGTTTCATAGGGAAACGTTATTGCGCGGAGCATGTAGTGCCGAACGCCCCTCTATGCAGGTGTGGAATTTTTGCGGGATGCTGCCGGGCATATTTCTATATCAGAAAAGCAAGTCCGTCCGGGGAGTTGGTTACAGCTATTGGAATCTTTGGCGAAGGAATCTTTGTCGAACGATGCGCACGACGCGTGGTCTCCTTCGCCTCATCCGTAACGTAATGCAGTGTCGAATATCGGCCTCAAAAATGATAATATGTTGATTATTAATGATCGGATTTTTTGAACTGCGGAACTCGGGATAATGTATGAAAATTCGCATTATCTTGCTTATGAACTTTACAGCAGTTTTATTCGAAAAAAGACACGCTATAGGATGCTATCTTTTATCTCAATATTTATTAAAAATACCATACGATGTGACAACAAATCGGAAGCAGTAAACCCGGAATCAGTAAACCAGACTGTAGCTCATGCCGGCGCGGCGGCCTTGGGCGAGGCGGGCGAAGCGGTTGAGTTGATCGCGGTTCATGAGGTTGCTGATGCCAATATAAAATGAGTGGCGGGGAAGGCGTTTGCCTCGCGCGGGTTTGCCGACGGTCCAGCTTCGGCCAAGGCCAAGCGAGAATTGGGTGTTGGCCGGATAGTCGAGGTAGGCGCGGGATTTGTTGTCGTCGTAGTAGGCGATGTAGTCGCTGACGGCGCTGACGGTGAGGACGGCGTAATAGCCTTTGAATTTGCCGGCGGGGGCGCGATAGGTGGTCGAGAGGGCGGCGTTGGCGGGGGGCAGGCGGGCGATTTCCCTGCCGACTTGCTCGGGGCGGTCGGGGCTGGCGAGGGTGATGGCGCGGGTGTAGGCGGCGCGGAGGTTGATTTCAAAGCCGTAACCGAGGACGCCCTTGACCGAGAGCGTACCGCCAGTGAAGCGTTCCTTGCCGGCGGAGACGAGCTGGGGCTGGGTGTGGTCGGCGTCGTGCTCGGGGTCGTTGTAGAGGGGGTTGCCGCGGGCGATGTTTTTGTTCTCGTATTGGAAAAAGAGGGCGGTGACGCCGATGCGTTTGAGGAGCATCCCGCGGAGGCCGAGTTCGTAGCCGAGGGTGGTTTCGTTGCCTTGGATTTCGCCGGTGCGGCCGTCAACGCGGGTGCAGGGTTCAAAGGCGGTGCTGGTGTTGGCGAAGACGAGGAGGCGGCGGGGGAGCACCTGGTAGTTGGCGCCGGCGAGCCAGGTGATTTCGTCGCGGGTGTCCTCGGCGTAGGAGGTGATGTTGGAGCTTCCCGCGCTGGGGTGGTTGTCAACGGAGAGTTCCACGTGATCGTGGCGGACGGCGGTGGTGGCGACGAGTTTTCCGCGCCAGAGGGCGAGGCGTTCGCTGAGGGCGGCGGAGGAGATGGCGGTGGTTTCGTCGCGGTCGATGTTGCGGTAGGTGTAGAGGTCGGGGGTGAATGTTGGGAAATAGTAGTCGGGGTTGCGGGGGTCGAAGGCGCCGTAGGTGTAGGCGGTTTTTCCCGAGGCGTTGATGTATTCGTAGGTGAGGCCGGGGCGGTGGGTGTAGCGGTCGCGGGCGGTGAGGCCGCCGGCGTCCTTGTCGGTTCTGTCCAGGTAGCGGTCGATGCGGGAGTAGGCGGTCTGGATGTGCTCGACGCGGAAGGTGATTTTGTGGTCGGAGCGGCTGAGGGCGAGGCGGTAGGTGGCCTCGGCGGTGCCGGTGAGCACGTCCATGGGTTGCTCGATGCGGAAGGGTTCGCGGGTGCCGCTGTAGCGGCCGGTGTCGAGGAGGTATTGTCCGACGTAGAAGCGGTCCTGCCAGAGGTCGCGGCGCCATGCCTGGAGATTTCCGCGCAGGGTGAGGCGGCGCGTGGCGGAGCCTTCGTATTGGAGCGAGGCGGAGGAGATGCGTTTGCAGGTGAGGGCGTCGGGGCCGTAGCTGTTGAAGTCGGCGAGGGGGAGGTAGGGGCCGATGATTTTTTTGCGCTCGATGTTGGCGGCGGCGTTTTCCTCCTTGGTGAGGTTGGGGTCGTTGACGGTGGTGATGGTTTCGCGGTAGTGGGGGATGCCGGAGGAGGTGTTGGCGTCGTAGCGGCGGTGGTCGATGTTGAGCATGACGCTGTGCTTGCGGTTGACGCGCCAGGTGAGGCCGCCGCTGATGTCGGTGATGCGGTAGTAGGCAAACTCGACGGGGCTGTCGCTGAGGCGGTGGTCAATGGCGACGCGCTGCCAGATTTTTTTGGGGACAAGCTCGGAGGTGCAATCGACGCGGGCCTGTGTGTAGCCGGTGTCGTTGCCGTAGAAGTAGAGGCGGAGCTGGCCGCGTCCGGGGCGGTTGGTGACGAGGTTGCGGATGCCGCCGGGCGCGGCGCGGCCGGTGACGGGCGTGAAGGGTCCCTGCCAGACTTCGGTGTGGCCGGCGTTGAGCACTTCGGGCACGCCGGTCTGGGTGAAGCCGTTGCGCAAAATGGGCGTGGGGAAGCCGATGAGGTTGGCGCGGTTGATGGTGGTGGCGACGTCGGCGGGGTTCGTGGTGCTGGCGGCGGCGAGTTGCAGCTCGGTGTTCACGGCGACGTCCACCTCGTCTTCGTAGGGCATGGCGCTGGCGAGGAGTTCGTTGGAGAACGGGGCCTCGGTCATCTCGGCGTCGGGGCCGCCCATGCCGGTCGGGTCAAGTTCCTCGCGCTCGTCCTTGCCGGAAACGGTGAGCGTTTCCATGACAAAAATGGGGTCGCCGGATTTTTCCTTTTCTCCAAACGGGTCGAGGGCGGGAATTGCCATTTGCTGCGTGGCCTCGGCGACGGCGGCGTCCGCGCCGTCGGTATCGGTGGCGGTGCCGGTGCCGCCGCCATCGGTGTCAGTCACGACAGGCGACGCCGCGCGGAGGGCGGTGACGTTGGCGCCGGCAAACGCGAGCGCAAATGCAAACGCAAACGCGAGCGTGAGCGTGAGCGCGAGCGTGAACACAAGCGCGAGCGTGGGCGTAAGCGTAAACGCGGCGGCGAGCGCGCTCCCGGATGGGGCGGATGGGATGCGGGGATGTTTCGGAAAAAACCACATGCGGTGAAACGGTGACGTCAACAGAAGGGATGCGGTTTCAAGCAGGGTCTTTTCTTTTAGGAACGCAAGAGGCGCAGGGCGAGGGTGGGGGTGCGCTGCATCGCTTCCTGCATCGCCACCATGTTCTGTCCTCCATAGTGCTCCGCCCGTAACGCCAGCAG
>JAISGL010000139.1 GCA_031263125.1 Opitutaceae bacterium
ACGCGACCGGCAGGGTTTTGTAGGGCCTGACCTTGTGTCAGGCCGCGAATTACCTGTGTGGCCTCCCACGCGAACGCGGCCTGACACAAGGTCAGGCCCTACGCACCGCGTAACATCAGCTAATAACATGCCATAAATCACCCGCGCTTCAGCGGTTCAATCCCAGGCAACCTCTTCGAGGTTGTGACAATCTTTTCCCCTTTTCCCAAGGTAGCGACTGCGTCGCAACCTTGGGCTAAATTAGGAAACGGCTTCGCCGTTTTTGCGCCCTTCGACGCTCTCCCTTCGCTTCTGCTCCGGGTCCCTCACTCGATTGCTACCTTTCGCAATTGCGCCCCCCCCCCGCGTCACGACGGACGCTACAATTGCTTGGCAGCGGCGCGTTCTTCCCTCAGAAACATCGCCTTCATGTCCTGGCTCAATCGCATAGGGCGCAAGCTCGAACCTTTCGCCATTCCGCACCTCACGCTTATCATCGTCACCGGGCAGTTGTTCATGCTCGTGGCCATTGTATTCATCGGGATTATTCCCGCCTCGGACTGCGTGCTCCTGCCCGCCGCCGTCCTTCGCGGGGAATGGTGGCGGCTGGTTTCGTTCGCATTTCTCCCGCCGTTCCTGCCCGGCGACATGTGGGACGCGCTTTGGATAGGATTTGCGCTCTATATGATTTTTCTGTTCGGCACGTCGTTGGAAAATCACTGGGGGCGGCTGCGCTTCAACGCATTCATGCTCTGCGGCTATCTGCTCACGGTGGGGCTTTCGTTTGTGACACCGCACGCGCAAACAACGAATGTTTTTATCAGCGGCTCCCTGTTCCTCGCGTTTGCCTGGCTGAATCCCAACTTTGAAATCATGCTGTTCTTCATCCTGCCGGTGAGGATCAAGTGGCTGGCGCTGATCACGTGGATTGGCTACGGCATCATGTTTGTCGGCGGCGGGCTGTCCATGAAGCTGATGGTGGTGGCGGCGACCGGGAATTTCCTGGTCTTTTTCTCGCGCGACATTTTTCAACGCGCGCGCACCGGACGGCGCCACATGGCGAAACAGGCGGAACGCATCGCGGGGCAAAACGACACGCCGCTGGCGCGCAACCGCTGCCACGTCTGCGGCAAGACGAGCCAGTCGCATCCGCAGGAGGACTTCCGCTACTGCTCAAAATGCGAGGGCGAGTATTGCTATTGCTCGGAGCATATCCGCAATCACACGCACGTGGTGCTCGCAAAAACAAAACCCGAAAACTGAGCCGCGCGCTTTTCGTGACCGATGAAAAAAACCCCGCCCAAACAGCGTTACTCACCCGCGCCGCCGCCCGTGATATCGCAACTGGTAACGCCGCCCGTGACATCGCAGCTGGTGACGTTGCCCGCGACATCGCCTGTGACATCGCAACTGGCGGCGCTGCCCGTGACATCGCAGTTGGCGGTGTTACCCGTGACATCGCAGTTGGCAACCTTGCCCGTGACATCGCAACTGGTGACGCTGCGCGACTGGCTCGTGTTTGCGGAGGACGTGTATGAACGCGCGGGGCTGGCGCTGGGGCAAATCGCGACGTCGGCGCACGACGAGGCGTTGTATTTGTTATTGCGCACGCTCGGCTGGCCGCTCGACAGCGATGCGTCGGCGCTGGAGCGGCGCATCGAACCGGCGCAACGGATCAAGCTGCGCGAGGTCTTGCGGCGGCGCGTGGTCGAACGCGTGCCGGCGGCATATATCACGCGCGAGGCGTTTTTGGGAGGAAACCGGTATTACGTGGATGAGCGCGTCCTGATTCCGCGGTCGTATTTTTTGGAGCTGATTCCGGGGCGGTTGGATTTGTGGCTGCCGGATGGCGGGAAAAAGGTGAGGCGCGTGGCCGACGTGTGCACGGGTTCGGGATGTCTCGCGATCGAGCTGGCCCATCATTTCCCGAAGGCGCGCGTGGACGCGATTGACCTGTCGCCCGATGCGCTCGAAGTGGCGAAGATCAACGTGCGCGCGCACAACCTGACGCGGCGGGTGAATCTGTATCGCAGCGACGTGTTCGACGCGCTGCCGCCGCCGGGAGCGGAAGCGAAGGCGAAAGCGGGAATGGGAGCGGCGGAAACAGGGATGGCGGGAACAGGAACGGCGGGAGCAGGAGCGGTCGTGGGAACGGAAGCGGAAAACGGAAAATATGATATGATTTTGAGCAATCCGCCGTATGAGCCATCGAAGATTTGCGACAAATTGCCGGAAGAATTCCAGAAGGAGCCGCGCCTCGCGCTCGATGGCGGGAAGGACGGGCTTGATATTATCCGGAAATTGCTCGCGCAGGCGCGGGAGCGTATCGCGCCGCACGGAATTGTCGTGATCGAGGCGGGCGGTTTGCGCCGCGCGATGGAGCGGACATTTGGCGGACTGGGGCTGCACTGGCTGCGCACGAAGGACGGGAGCGATTGCGTATGCCTGGCGCAAGCGAAGCGATTGCAAGCGGCACGATTTTGAACCAGCGCAAACAATGATTAAAAATCAACAATGCCCACCCGCGCGTGTTGTCCGATTGCCTGCATGACCGGGATAATTTTATGAGCTGACGTTACGCGGCACATACGTAGCGCAGGCTGCCAAGCCTGCTGACGAGGCGAAGCCTCGCTTGGTTCGAAAAAACGACCACCCGGCGGCATATGGCAGGCAAAGCAGGCGGTGCCGTCAAGTAGAGCCTGTCCCTATTTCTATTTGACTGATTCACACGTGCGCGGTCTGACGCACGGTCAGGCCCGGCATGCCGCGTAACATCTGTTACTCAATGATGTTACGCAACACGCAGTGCCTGACCTTGCGTCGCGCCGGGATTGGCGCGACAGCGGCGGGCGGGACATCCGCGTCGGAGACGGCATGAGGGCGGCACTTCGCGCCGTCCACGGGCAAGATGCCCGTGCTACGCGAGGCGAGGCTTCGCCTCGTCAGCAGGCTTGGCAGCCTGCGCTACGTATGTGCC
>JAISGL010000154.1 GCA_031263125.1 Opitutaceae bacterium
TCAATCCCAGGCAACCTCTTCGAGGTTGTGACAATCTTCTTCCCTTCTTCCCCTTTCCCAAGGTAGCGACTGCGTCGCAACTCTGTCTGCATTAGGGAACGGCTTCGCCGTTTTTGCGCCCTTCGACGTTCTCTCTTCGGCGCTTTCCTTTCGGCGCTTTCCCTTCGCTTCTGCTCCGGGTCGCTCACTTGATTTACACCCTGCGTAAGGAGGGGCGGCTATTCCCTGATATTACGCGGCAGCGCCTGGGAGCGCGGGCATCTTTGCCCGCGATGTGTGTTCGAAATACACCAGACGGGCGCATGGCGTTTCGCGGGCAGATTTCGCGGGCAGAGATGCCCGCGCTCCCAGGAACGGCATTCCTGGATACCAGGAACGGCAATTCCAGAAAAGGCGCTCGCGTCGTCCTCACACAGATGTAGCGCAGGCTGCCAAGCCTGCTTTGCCTGCCACACGCCGCCGGTAGAGTAGGCAGGGAGCGGCAGGAAGTGGTACAACCTGCCGCTCCTGCCTACTCTACCCACGCCGCCGGGTGTCCGTTTTCGCTGGGTGGTCGTTTTTTTCAAACCGGGCGAGGCTTCGCCTCGTCAGCAGGCTTGGCAGCCTGCGCTACGATTGCGCTACGTTTGGCTTTCGGCTTCGAGGAGGCGGGTGGCGGCGGCTTCCCAATCAGTGGTCGCCGCCTGGAGGCGGTCGACAACACTGCTGAGGTCGCGGTTGAGTTGCTGCGCTTTGCCGGGGATGCCGTAGGTTTCAGGGGTCTCCAATTCGGCGGTGAGTTGGTTTTGTTGCGCTTCAAGTTCGGAGACGTATTTCTCCAACTGGCCGACTTCTTCGCGGAGTTTGCGGAGTTGGTTGGCGGTGAGGCGCACGCCGCGTTGCGGCTTGGATTTGAGATTCGGGATTTGAGATTTGGGATTTGAGATTGGCGGATTTGAGATTGGCGGATTGTCGCCATCATGCGGCGGGGATTTCAGGGGGGCGGACGCGGACTCTTTGGAATTTGGGATTTGATCATTGGGATTTGCCGCCGCTTGCGGCGGTCCGGGGGTTGCCGCTGCTTGCGGCGGGCGGGCATCGGTGAAGCCGGGGGTGGTCAGCGCGGCGCGGGCGTCGGTGGCTTTGGATTTGTCGAGGTAATAATCGTAGTCGCCGGCGTAGGGGGTGAGGCGGCCGGCGTTGATGTGGAGGACGTTTTGGGCGAGGGCGCGGATGAAATACACGTCGTGGCTGATGAAGATGAGCGTGCCTTGGTAGGTTTTGAGCGCGGTGATGAGCGCGTCGATCGAGGGGATGTCGAGGTGCGTCGTGGGTTCGTCCATGAGGAGGAGGTTGGGCGGGTCCACGAGGAGTCGGGCGAGGGCGAGGCGCGATTTTTCACCGCCGGAGAGGATGGAGACTTTTTTGAGGACGTCGTCTTTGCGGAAGAGGAAGGCGCCGAGGATGGCGCGGGCTTGCTGTTCGGTGAGCTGGTTTGCGGCGGTGCGCAGTTCCATGAGGTTGTCGAGGACGGTCGCGCCGGCGCGGAGGGTGTCGAGGCGGTTTTGCGCAAAGTAGCCGGTGGTGACGTTGGAGCCGGGTTCGCGGGCGCCGTCCTGGATGGGGACGATGCCGGCGAGGATTTTGAGGAGCGTGGATTTGCCGGCGCCGTTGGGGCCGACGAGGACGGTGCGCTGGCCGCGCGTGGCGGTGAAGTCGAGGTCGCCGCAGTAGACGACGTGGTCGCCGTAGGCCTGGCGGACGTTTTTGAGTTCGATGACTTTCAGGGCGGAGCGCGGGGGTTGCGGGAAGCGGAAGCGGATGCGTTTGAGTTCCTCGTGCGGTTCCTCGATGGCTTCCTCCTTGAGGCGGGCGATTTGTTTTTCCTTGGATTTGGCGCGGGAGGCGAGGGTGGCTTTGGCGCCGAAGCGGTCGACGAATTGCTGGAGGTGGGCGATTTCGCGCTGCTGGTTTTTGTAGAGGGCGAGACGTTGGGTTTTGCGGGCTTCTTTTTCGGTGATGTAGTCGTCGTAGTTGCCGTGATAGTAGTGAAGGGCGCCGGCGCGGAGTTCGAGGATGCCGGTGCAGTGGGCGTTGAGGAAGGCGCGGTCGTGCGAGATGACGACGAGGCCGCCGGGGTAGCGGGTGAGGTAGTCTTGAAACCAGAGGAGCGCTTCGAGGTCGAGGTGGTTGGTGGGTTCGTCGAGGAGGAGGAGAGCGGGTTCGGTGACGAGGAGGCGCGCGAGGCGGGCGCGCATGACCCAGCCGCCGGAGAAGGTGCGGGCGTGTTTGGCGAAATCGGTTTCGCGGAAGCCGAGGCCGGCGAGGATGCGTTTGGCGCGGGGTTCGAGGGTGTAGTCGATGTCCCAGTGTTCGGCGGTGGGTTCGAGTTGTCTGCCGCCGGTGGCGATTTCGAGGATGGTCTCGTCGCCGGCGGGGGCGCTTTCCTGCGGGAGGTGGCCGAAGTCGGCGCCGCGTTCCCATTCGATGACGCCGGTGTCGGCGCGTTCTTCGCCGAGGATGAGGTTGAAGAGCGTGGTTTTGCCGGCGCCGTTTGGGCCGACGAGGCCGAGCCGGTCGGTGCGGGCAATGAAGAGTGACACGTCGCTGAAGAGTTCGCGCGTGCCGTAGGATTTGGAAACGTCGGCCAGTGTGAGCATGAAAGGCGGCAGATGAAATGTGCTGGCGGGCGGATGGTCAACGGCGGGGCGGGGATTTTGGAATTTTCGATTTTCGATTCTCGATTTTCGATTGCGCGCGGCCGCGCGAGCGTGGGGGCGGACGCGCGGGTGTGAATTTGGGCGCGGGTGTGGATTTGGCGCGGGTGTGGTTTCGGATTGCCGAGTGCGGGGGGAGGCAGCACAAGCACTGGCAATATGTTCTCTAAATCAATGCGTTGTTTTCTGGCGGTGGTTTCGTGCCTGTTTGTTTTTCCGGTCGTGCGCGCGGAAAACACCGGGCTTGATATTCCGCCGCTCAAGCGGCTCGATAACGACCAGTCGGAATACCGCCGTTTCACGCTCGATAACGGCATCAAGGTCATCCTGCTTTCGGACCCGAAACTCAACATGTCCTCCGCGTCGCTCGCCGTCGGCGCGGGCGCGCTCATGGACCCGCGCGAGCGGCAGGGTCTCGCGCATTTCCTCGAGCATATGCTTTTCCTCGGCACGGAAAAATATCCCGACGTCAACGACTACGGGAGCTACCTCACGAGCAACGGCGGCTACGACAACGCCTACACCGCCTACGATCACACCAACTATCTTTTTGAAATCCGCCACGAGGCATTCGAGGGCGCGCTCGACCGGTTCGCGCAGTTTTTCATCGCGCCGCTTTTCACGCCCGAATTCACGGCGCGCGAGATAAACGCGGTGAATTCCGAGAACCAGAAAAATCTCGAAAACGATTTCTGGCGCGCGCGCCAGGTGAGGCGTTCGCTTTATCGCGCCGGTCATCCGGCGAATCATTTCAGCACGGGCAACGCGGACACGCTTGGCGGCGTCACGCGCGAGGAGTTGCTTGCGTTTTATAACAAGCACTACAGCGCCGACCGCATGACACTCGCGCTCGCCGGGCGCGCCAGCCCCGACCAGATGGAGCAATGGGTGCGCCTGTATTTTTCGCCCATCGTGGACCGCGCGCTCGGGCCGGTTCGCTACGCCTCCGATTTTCTGCCTGAAAAAGCGGCGCTGCGGCTCATACGCATCGAACCTGTCACTGACATGCGCCAGCTTTTTCTCGAATTTCCGATGCCGCCGTCCAGGGAGCATTGGGCATCGAAACCCGGACGTCTTTTGAGCTACATCCTCGGGCACGAGGGCGGGGGCAGTTTGCTTTCGCAACTCAAGGCCGAGGGTCTCGCCACCGGGCTTGGCGCCTCGGATGAGGAGGAGACGCGCGATTACGGGCGGTTCCAGATGACCGTGCAGCTCACGCCCTCCGGCCTGCAAAATTACGGGCGTGTGCTCGAACTCGTTTTCGCCGCCGTGGCCGAGGTGCGCCGCGCCGGTTATCCCGAATACCTTTTCGCCGAGCGCAAGACGATGGCCGCGCTCGACGAATTATACGCGAACAAGGGTGAGGGTTCGCAGCGCGCCGTGTTTCTCGCGAACCAAATCGCCGCGCATCCCCTCGAAATTGCGGAACGCGAACCCTACCTCTGGCTCAAGCCCGACGCCGCCACCTACGGGGAATTTCTCTCGTATCTGCGCCCCGACAACATGCTCGTGACGCTCACCGCCAAGGGCCTCGAAACCGACGCCACCGAAAAATACTACGGCGCGAAATACAGCTACCGCGAGGAAACCGGTCCCGCCTACGACAGACTCGCCGCCGTCGCGCAAACCGCCGCGCTCCCCGACGGCGTCGCCATCCACCTCCCCGCGCCCAATCCCTACATCCCGGTCGCCGCCACCGTGCGCGCCGTCACGCCCGCGCGGCTCATCGACGAGCCGGGCCTCAGCCTCTACTACGCGCAGGACGCCGAGTTCCTCCGCCCGAAGGTCACGCAGATTTTCACGTTCCGCCTGCCGCGCTCGCTCGCATCGATGGAAAACGCCGTCGCCCTCCGCTTCTACGCCGCCTGCGTCAACGAAGCCCTCAACGAAACCACCTACGCCGCCTCCGAGGCCGGCCTCTCCGCGAACGTCAGCGCCGCGCTCGACGACGGCGTCACACTCGTCGTCAACGGCTACGACGAATCCGCCGGACGGCTCCTCGAAACCGTCTCCGCGCAACTCGTCGATTTCAAACTCAGCGACGAACGTTTCGCCGCGCTGAAGGACCGCATCGTCCGCGGCCTGCGCAATTTCGAGCGCAACGACGCCTACCGGATCGGCTTGATCACGCTCAACGTCATCCTGGACGAACACGCCTATCGCCCCGACGAACAAATCGCCGCCGCCGAAAAAATCACGCTCGCCGACGTGCGCGCCTTCGCGAAAAAACTCTACGCCGCGGGCAAGGTCGAAGCCCTCGTCCACGGCAACATAACCGCCACCGACGCCATCGCGTTCGCCCGCCGTTTCTCAGCCCATGAACCGGTCCCCGAGGCCGGACTCCTGCGAGGGCGCCAGCTCGTCAGCAATCCCGGCGAGGAAATCCGCACGACGGAAAAACTCGCCGTCAACAATTCCGTCATGGTGCTCATGTACCGCCTCGGCGATGTTTCGCCCGAGATGCGGGCCGCCGTGACAGTGCTCGGGCCGTTTCTCTACGAGCCATTCTACACCGAGCTGCGCACGCAGCAGCAACTCGGATACATTGTCAGCGGAGGCGCCTCGGCGGGGAAAACGCACAGCCACGCGATATTCGTCATACAATCGGGCAA
>JAISGL010000166.1 GCA_031263125.1 Opitutaceae bacterium
CATCCTTTCCTGTTTTTGATCCAAGACAACGCCACCGGCAGCATTTTGTTCATGGGGCGCGTGGTGAATCCGAAGGAATGACGAAACAATCATGCAGGCTTGGCAGCCTGCGCTACAAAAAACATGAAAGCCAGAATACTCATTGCTGAAGATGATACAAATATCCGCCTCGGGCTTATGACCACGCTCGAAAGCGAGGGGTACGACGTGACCGCGGCGGGCGACGGCGCGCAGGCGATCAAACTGTATCCGCAGGCAAAATACGATCTCGTCATCCTCGACATCATGATGCCGGGGATGAGCGGGTATGATGTGTGCAAAGAAATCCGCGCGAAGGATGCGCGTGTGCCGGTGCTGTTTCTTTCGGCCAAGGGTGAGGAGATCGACAAGGTCGTCGGCCTCAAGCTCGGCGCGGATGATTACATGACGAAGCCGTTTGGCGTGCATGAGTTGCTCGCGCGCGTGGAGGCGTTGCTGCGGCGGTCGCGCGTTGGCGGCGATGCGAAAGCGGGGGGCGGTGAAAAATTGCCGGCGACATTCAAGCTCGGGCAGGCAGTCGTGGACCGTAAGAAGTTCACGGTGACGCTGGGAAGCGGAAAAAGCGCGGTGACGGAATCGCTGACGGCGCGCGAGATGAAGCTGGCGGAGATTTTTGCGGCGCATCCGGGCGAAGTGCTCACGCGCGATGCGTTATTGAATGCGGTGTGGGGCGTCGAGTATTACGGCACGACGCGCACGCTCGACCAGCACGTGGCGCAATTGCGCAAGAAAGTGGAGCGCAAGCCGGAGGAGCCGGAGACAATCCTCACCATGCACGGAGTGGGGTACCGCTACGAAGCGTAGCAGGAAGCGCGGGGTCTCCGGCCTCGCATAGTATTCACAACATTCAGTGATGAGCATTGCGGCTACTACCCCTGAGGATTGATTTTTTTACGTATGATTCCCCCATGTAACAATTCGTCCAAACCGGCAGTCCAACTGGCCGCAAAATACAAAATCCATCCGGCAAACGAACCAATAAATTTAACCACAGATTACACGGATTGACACGGATAAAACCAATTGCACGACCAATCTTTTTCTTATCCGTGATAATCCGTGAAATCCGTGGTTAAAAAAACGAACCATTAAATTCAACCGCAGATGAACGCAGATAAACGCAGATACCAAACCAATCATTTCAAAAATCAATCATTTCAAAAATCAATGATTACGAAAACCAATCAGCATAATCCGCCGGATAAACCTCCGCCGACAATTCCGGCATCTGCGTTTATCTGTGTCCATCTGCGGTTAAAAATTTCTTCCCTCCGCGGTTAAACAAAAACGAACTATTAATTTGAACAGAAGGAAACGAAGGAAACAAAGATATTAAACACGTTTGAAATAAATTCTGTTTTTCCATGCGTTAATATTTATATGTTTCCGAATTACTTTAATATCTTTGTTCCCTTCGTTGCCTTTTGTTCAAAAACCAAATCATCAAAAAGGTCCTTCGTGGCAAAATAAAACCGAACATTTCAGTCAGACGCTTGCGGGTGCGGGGATTGTTTTGCGCAGGGAGTTTCGTATTATTATTTCCGAATGTCCCGGCAATTTTACACGTGCCGATATGCCGTCGGGGAGTTTCAGCGTGATTTTTATTTTATTATTTATCCTGTTCCAACTGCCGGTTATCAAACCGTGTGGCGTCGGTAGGGTTGTTTCGCAATGCGCGCCGTGGAAAACAGGGGCGTAGGTTATGGATTTCCAGCCGGGGGCGGCCTGGCGGATGCCTCCGAGGGTTTGCATCAGGTGGTAGAGCGGGTGCGCGGACCAGGCATGGGAAAAACTTTCGTCGGCGCGGCGCGGGGAGAAGTTTTCCCATGTCGTGCCGTGCTCCGCCATGACGCTCCAGTGGCGTTTTATAAAATCAATGACATCCTGGCCGTGTCCGCGTTCGGCGAGAAAGGATAATATATACGTCACCCAGTAGGCGGAGGGGACGGCTTTGTCGCATCTGTCCTCGCGGAGGTATGGGAGCAGGCGTTTTTCGAGGATCGTTTTTTCGTCGAGGCCGGGGATGTTTGCAATCAGGCCGAGCACTTGGGAATGCAGGCTCGCATCCGCGACGATTTCGCCGGCGGCGGTGAAGCCGTCTCGCATTTGTCCGTCGGGCGTGACGAGGCGGGAGAGGGATTTTCTGATTCTGGCGGCCCATTTGGAGAGGGTCAGGGCTTTCGCGTTGTCCCGTGTTTTTCCGGCAAGGAGTGCGAGGCGCTCAAGCGCGATGAGGAGCCAGAGATTATATACGGACGGATAACCGTCTTTGTATAAATCGGTCCAGTCCAGAAACAGCCAGAAGCGTTCGTCATAACCTGCGAGGCCGGTTTTTTTGTCGCTGTGTTTTTCAAAATAACCGAGGGCGCGCTCCACGGCGTCGCGGTGTGTTTCATACGGTTCGATGGAACCGGTCTGCCAATAATAATCCCAGAGCGTGAGGAACCAGATGAGCGTGAAGTCGGGCAGGATGCAACTGTGCGCGATGGTGGGGGCGTGTCCGTAGGTGAGGCCTTCGGGGGTGGTCTGGGCGGCGATTTGAGCGATGCCGCGGCGCAGCAGGCGGGCGTCGCCGCAAAGGTGAAACGTGTTCCACGACTGCACGCGCGCGTCGCCCCACCACTGGGCCTGCTCGCGCCAGGGGGTGTCCACGTAGGCGTCGAGCGAGCAGCATTGCTGCGTCCACGCGCAGGTTTCCCAGATTTTATTCAGCGTGTCGTCATCGCAGGAGAAGCGGCCGGTTTTGCCGAGCGGGTAGCCCTGCCAGCGCAGCGCGATGCCAAGCGAGAGCGGCTGCGGGGCGTTGCGCACGGTGACAATCATATAACGAAAGCCGAGCGCGTGATAAAACTCGTGCGTGTTGTCGCCGGCGCGGCAGACGATGCGCCCGCCGAAGGCCATGCGGCAGTGTTTGTCGGGAATATAATCGGGCGAGAGATTTTCGCCGATTGTTTCAAAGTGAAGGGTATCGATGGTTTCGCCGCCTGAGCAGCCTTCGATTGATATTGCGGGGCAGCCGACGACGGTTTTGCCGAAATCAAGCAGGTAGCTGGCGAAGTGGTTTTTTTCGGCCAGCGCGGGAACGGGGATTTTATCGGCGGGGCCGGTCGCGGGCTGGAAGGCAAATCCTTCCTCGTATCTAAAACGCGCGACATCGCGGATGTTTATATAATCACGCGAATCCGTTCCGGTTTGCGCGCCGATGACGGCGAGGGCGGGCCACCATTTTTCGGCGAGCTGCGGGATGCCTCGCGGCTCCAAGTCCGCCCAGGGCATGTCGTGCCATGTCGCGCTGCACGAGGGGGGCTTCCATGCGGCGTCGCACTCGTGATTCGCGGCGAACCAGTCCGGCGGTTCGGCGCGCAGGTCGATGTGCTCCTGCGCGAACAGTTGCATGCTGCCGGGGGCGCTGTCGCGGCGGATTCCGGGTTGGCGGCGGCTGAGCCAGGTCGCGTCGGTGACGAGTTGCGTTTTGCCGGCGTCGAGCGCGGCGAGCAGGCCGGCGCGGCCCTGGAACACGTATTGGAAATTGCCCGCGCCGGGATTATAGGTGCGGATGGCGATGAGGTTGGCGCCTTTTTCCAGATGGCTGGAAACATCCACGGCGTCGTAGGGCCAGTGCGACTGGAAGCCGCGGGCGGGGCCGCGCGTGATGTAGTTTCCGTTTATATAAAGCCGGTAGGACTGGTCGGCTGTTATATACAGGGTCGCGGCGCGGGGGCGCGCTTTGAGGTCGAAGGTTTTTCGGAACAGCGCGAAGCAGTGGTGCATGTCCCAGAACTGGTCGTCGGGCCATATCCATTTCGCCGATTTCAGCGCGGGCGGGATGGCGGGGAGTTTGTGGGCGGAGCGGGTTTTCATGGTGGTGGTGGCGGTGGTGAGAGGGAGAGTCGATATAAGTCGATTTAAATCGATTTAAGTCGAATTAAATCGATGAAGGCGGATGCGCGGGCGGACGGGCGGCGGGCGGGGCTAGGCTTTTCTCCGGCCGGACCGGATGAGCAGGGCGCCGACGGCGCCGAGAACGGCGGCGAGGGCGGCGATGCAGACGCGTCCGCTCGCGGGATTCGGCACGGCGAGCAGCAGCGCGGTGAAGACGGCTATCGCCAGCGTGAAGCGGCCCATGACCACCAACTGCCGGTCGTCGTTGCCTTCGCCCACCTCGGTGGCGAAGTCCACGGGGCGGTGCATTTTTTCAAAAAACCCGGCGACTTGTTTTTTGTAGGCATCGTCGCTCGTGCACCAGAAAAGCCTTGTCAGCAAAAACGCGGCGGCGCCGGTGATGAGCACCCAGAGCACCGTGTGCTGGAGGTTCCAGTAGTCCGAGCCGGAGAAGGTCGAGAGCGACGAGGGAATGAGCGTCGCCGCGGCGGAAACCACCGCGGACCAGTGCGGCACTTTTTTTATAAACAGGCACAACAACAGCGGCAGCGTCATGGGCATGACAAGCACCGCAGATATTTTCAGGGCGATTTCAAACACGCCGTGCCCGTCCTTGAGGCGCGACATATAAAGCGCGAGCAGTATTATCAAAACGCCGAATATTATTGTGACCACGCGACCCAGCCAGAGCTGCGCGGTCTCGCCCAGCGGCGGGCGGCGCAGGAGGCGGCAGAACGCGGGCATCATGTCCTTCACAAACATGGCGGCGTTGCCGTTCAGGCCGGCGTCCATCGAACTCATCGTGGCGGAGAACATCGCCACGACCATCATGCCGATCAGGCCGACGGGGAGAAATTTCGAGCTGACCACGGCGAACGCGGCCTCGACGGGCTTGGGCATGCCCGAGGCGAGGATTTCATCGGCGAACAAGAGCCGGCCCGTGACGGGCGGAATGAACCAGAGCAGCGTGCCGGCGGCCATCAGCGCCAGCGTGAGCAGCGCGGCGCGGCGCGCCTCGCGTCCGTCCTTCACGGCAAAATATTTCGCGCCCGATTGCAGCGAGCAGGCGCTGACGATTTGTATCATGCCGATGGCAAGCGCCCATTCCCATGTATATGTCTGTTTCGGGAAGGCATCGTCGGATTTTATCAACGCGAATTGGTCGGCGATGCCGGCGTTGCTTATCGCGTCGAGCAGGCCGCCGAAACCGCCGAAGTGCACGAGGCAGAGGATGGCGATGAGAATGGTCATGCCCATCATTATCAAACCCTGCACAAAATCCGCCGCCATCACGGCCCATTTGCCGCCGGTGGTGGAATAAAACAACACCACCAGTCCGAGCACCGGTATGACGAGTCCGATGGGCAGGCCGAAGGTGGTGGATGCGTAAACGGCCAGGCCGAGCAGCCAGACGGCGGCGGTCAGCAGGAACACGGGCGTCCACACGTAGGCGTAAACCTGCTGTGTCATCGGGCCGAAGCGGGCGCGCAGCACTTCCGGAAACGTGGTGGCGCGGAACTGGCGGAACCACGGCGCGAGGAACAGCACGTGGAAGGCCAGGCCGATGCAGTTGGCGAGATATATAAACAGGATGCTCCAGCCGGCCTCGAAGGCCAGGCCGCCGTTGCCGGTGAAGGTGTTCGCGCTGATGCCCGCCATGAACGAACTCATGCCCACGATCCACCACGTGCCGCGCGAGTTGCCGCGAAAATAATCGCCGGAGCTTTGGCTGAAATTTTTGAAGACGATTCCGATTGCAATCATCAGCACCAGATAGGCGACGATGACGGCGTATTCGATCCAGTTTTGTGTCATAGAGTGCGTGTATAAAGTGGAAGTATAAAGTGAGTGAGTGTATAAAGTGGGTGTGAGTGTTTATATTTTCTGGGTTTTGCAAACGGCAAAGTGCCGCCGCAAAGATGACAAAAAAAACCGTGTGGCGAAGCCGCAACCAAAGGTGGATGCTGGCGGCAGGATATGCGGAAGGTTTTTTGAGGGGTCTGTTTTGTCACAGAGGGCACAGAGCGCGCCGCAGCGGCGCGGCACAGACGGAGCGCGACAGCGCGGAGATGGCGTGCCGAAGGCACGGCCCGAAGGGCCAGACCAAACCGGGTGCCCGCGAAGCGGGCGGGTTGGTCTGCAAGTTGGGGAGGCCCGTCCGGCTGAAAGAATGCCCGCACGCGAGGGGAGGTGTGATGTCTTGATGGCCTCCGTGCCCTCTGTGTCGCGACTTGTCGCGCTCTGTGCCCTTTGTGACTTTTCTGGAATTGGCGCGGCGAAGCCGCAATCGAAGATAGAATGCTTATTAATTCACCACGGAGGACACTGAGAACACGGAGAAATGCCTTTGTCTCCGTGTCCTCGGTGTCCTTCGTGGTGAATTGGGTTGGATTGGGTTGTCTCATAGGGAAATCGTGTGCGAAAAAATCAATTTCCAAGGTTAATGGCACACGCGCGGCGAATCGCGGCGGTTGTTTTTTATGGTTTTATTTTTTCGGTTTCACCGGGTTCATGAGCGTGGCTTTGTCGCCATCCCAGAGGATGCGGTCGATGCGGTCGGGCCATTCGATGCTGACGAGCGTGCCTTGTGCGATTTTCCTGACGGAGAGCGCGGGTTCGTGCGCGTAGCCGGCGGGCAGCGGGGCGAGGAGGGCGGCGAAACGCGGGTTGGCGGTGCTTTGGCTCGTGGCGGTGAGTTTTATATATTTGAGGGGGTCGTGGTTGGGGGCGCCCGTCAGTTCGAGGGGCGCGTGGGCGAAGGCGAGGTCGGTGGCGGCTTGCACGCGGACGACCATGCGGGGTTGCGAGGAGCCGCCGGACGGGGCGACGAGAAACGTGCCGGCGTTTTTTTCCGCGCCGGCGTTTTCGGACACGCGCATGGTTTCCCATGTTATCATCTGCCAGGTGAAGGCGTGCGGGGCGCCGGCCTCCTCGATGTCGTCGAGCACGACGGCGTAGGCGGGGACGCCTTCGGAGGGGCGCAGGTAGAAGGCGTGGCGCAGGGCTTTGGTGAGGGGCACGCCGGGCATGTTTTTGTTGTTTTTATTATAGGCGGATCTGGCGTCGATGAGCGCGTAGCCGAAGGCGTCGTGATTTATATAATCGAGCACGTCGCCGTCGGTGCCGAGCGCGGCGCCGGAGAGCGCCTGGCCCTTGCCATCGACGAGCACGCAACTGTGCGTGACGGTCTGGCTGCGGCCCTTGGGGTTCTGGTTGTTGCCGTAGCCGACATCGACGGCCCAGCGCTGGCCGAGGCCGTAGAGCGTGAAGTGGCCTTTGTCGCCCTGGTTGTGCGTGACGGGGATGTAGTGTCCGGCCTCGATGGCGAAATAGGTGTCGTCCTTCGTCCAGCCGGTGCGCCAGACGCACAGGCCGCGTTTTTTAAAGTGCTCGCCGTAGGGCGCGGGGATGATCTGGCCGGGGCTTTTGACCTGCGCGCCGAGGTGCTCGACGCCGAGGTGATGCCAGGCGATCATCATGAGGTTTTTGTCCGCGCGGCGCGAGTGCGTCCACAGCCAGGCGGCGAGCGGGTCGGTGCGCGCGGCGTCGTTGAAACCGGAGGCGAGGAGCAGGAGGAAGGGCGCGCCGGTGCCTTTGCTCTCGGCGCGGTCGGAGTCGTAGCGGGAGTCGTTGCGCGCCTCGTAGCCGGACTCGCCGGGCAGGATTTGCATGGCGAGAAAATAGGAGACCATTTTCAGTTTCGGGTGCTCGATGATGGCGCGGCGTTTTTCCACGCGGGCAAGCGCCTCGGCGAACATGAGCGCGTTGCCCAGCCCGTATTGCATGTAGTCAACGCCCTCGACGTTCGCGCCCTTGTCGCCGAACGCGGCGTTGAGCCAGTTGAGGACGATGGTCTCGGACATGTGCAACCACGCGCGCGATTTGTCCGGGAAATCCTCGCGCAGCACGATGGCGAGCAGGCCGGCGGCGCCGCCGGTGACGCCGGAGAAATTGTGCGGGATGGTCCAGTTCTGCCATTCGCCTTTGGGGTCGGCGAAGCTCGCGGCGAGCGATTCCAGGCACTTGCGCGCCGCCTCGACGACGGGGGCGCGCTGCGCCGGCGTCATGAGGGGCGAGAAATAGTCCAGCCCGAGGGCGAGCGCGCGCATCATGTCGCCGCGCACGCCCGCGAAAATGCTGCCGTTGACGACGTTCACGATAGCGTCGTCGATGCCCGCGTGGAGGAGTTTTATCGCGTGCTCCTTGTATTTTTTTTTGCCGGTCATGGCGTGGGCGAAGCTCAGTGTTTCCATCCACCCGGAGAGCCGGCGCGGAAACATGTGCGTGAGGTTTTTCTCCTTGGTGTTGCGCGCGGTCTCGACGAACGCCACCGGGTCGGCGTAGTGCCGCGAGCCGGGCGTGCATACGCCGTCGGCGTAGGCGAGGATGGGGTCCCAGGTCGGTTTGTAGGCTTCGGCGCGGACGCGGTCCTTGAGCGCCTTTGTCCCGGCGCGGGTGAAAAACAACACCGGCTCCGGCGGCG
>JAISGL010000317.1 GCA_031263125.1 Opitutaceae bacterium
CCCTTCAGCCTTTCAGCCCTTCAGTCCTTCAGCCCTTTCCTTCCGCACCCCCAGCAGGAACTCGCGGTTTCCATCCGCGCCCGTGAGCGGCGAGTCCATGCTGCCGATCGGCGCCGCGCCCGGCAGTTCGCGCAACGCGAATTCCGTGATGTCCGACAGAATCGCATCCTGCAACGAGCGGTCGCGAATCACCCCGCGCCCCCTGTCCGCCTCGGCCTTGCCCGCCTCGAATTGAGGCTTCACAAGCGCGACCAGAATCCCGCCGCCCGCGCGCGCAAAAGGCCACACCGCCGGCAGCACGGCCTTCAACGAAATAAACGACACATCCATCACCACCGCGTCGAAATCCGCGCGCGGCAAATCGCCCGGCGCGAGATGGCGGGCGTTCACTTTTTCGAGATTCGTCACGCGCGGATCAGCGCGGAGCCTGGCATGCAATTGCGCGCGCCCCACGTCCACGCACACCGCGTCCGCCGCGCCCGCCTGGAGCGCGCAATCCGTGAACCCGCCCGTCGACGCGCCCACGTCGAGCACGTGCGCGCCGCGCAAATCGACGCGGAATTTTTCAAGAAACCCCGCGAGCTTCTCCCCGCCGCGGCTCACGAAACGCGGAGGCTGCTCCACCGTGAGCGCGATGTCGCCCGGATATTCCCTGCCCGGCTTGTCGAGCCGCTCCGTGCCGCGCAGCACGCGCCCGCTCATGATGAGCGCCCTGGCCTGCGAGCGGCTTTCGGCGAGCTTGCGTGCGACAAGGATTTCATCGAGGCGCTGTTTCATGCGGATGCGGATTCCGCGCCCGCACCCGCCCGTCCGCAAACCTTTTCCGCCGCGCGAACCCGAAACGCATCAACCCATGACAGCAGCTTGAAGTGCGTGAAATAAACAGGCAGGGATGCCTCTCCGAAGCGAGGCATCCCTGCCATGAAACCCATTTTCGAAGACTCCGCGCCTCACACCAGAAACTCATCCGGCACGGAGCGCACGCGCGCGATGTCGGCGATTTTCGCGCCCACGTTGAATCCCGAGCGACATTGCACGGTGCAGGCCGCGCAGCCGGAGCAGGGATTGTCGGGCAGCGAAAGCTCCGCCAGCGTCTCCTTGGCGAGGCCGGGATTCCGGTAGCCGTGCGCATACATGTAGGCACGCATCAAATCGGGGATGGGCAGGTCTTGCGGGCATTGCCCGGCGCACGCGTCGCATTGCTGGCAATACAGCGTGGGCACGGAGCCGGCCTGGGCCATGAAGGATTTTTCGTCGGGCGTGTAGCTGAGATTGGCCGCGGCTTCCAGACACACATCCAGTTCCTCGAAATTCGTGAAGCCGGGGATGGCCGTGCTCACGTTTTTGTCCTGCAAGGCCCATTTCAGGGCGGCGGCCACGTTCACGTTTTTGGCGCCGGCCATGGTTTTCATGGCGATGACGCCGATGCCCGCCGCCGCGGCGCGCGCGACGGCCGCCTTCATTTCCGTGACGTGCTCCTGTCGGAAATTATACGCGGTGAGCGCCACCTCGTAAACGCCGCTCTTCACGACGGCGTCGATGACCTCGGGTTCGCTTTTGTGGGTGGAGACGCCGGTGTGCCTGACACGGCCCTCCTTTTTCAGCTTTTGCATGACCTCCAGTATCGGTCCGTGCAACACGGCGGCGGCGCTGTCGACCGCGTGGAGGAACAGTATGTCAACATACTCAAGTCCGAGGCGCCCCATGCTGGTGTTAAAGCGCTCCATGAACATGGCGGGGGCGTTTTCGGACACAACGTCCCTGCCGAGGTTTATCTTGGTGGCGACGGTGAAGGAGTCGCGCGGCACGTCCTTGAAGACCCTGCCGAGCATCGTCTCGTTGTTGCCTTTCTGGTAGCCGTTCGCGGTGTCGAAGTGGACAATGCCGGAACGCATGGCGGCCCTGACGAGATTCGGGTTGTCCGCGCGCATGACGCCCATGCTCAGGATGGGGAGTTTCATGCCGGTGCGGCCGAGCGTGCGTTGCTCGAATTTCGGGGCGGGTTTGTTTTTTGCGGATGCGGCGGAGTCTGCCTGCGATTGGCCAAGCAAACTTGCGGGAACCAGTAGTCCTGCGCCGCCTGTCGCGGTGTAGCGAAGGAAACGGCGGCGGTTGATGTTGTTTCTCATGGCGGGAAAGTAGGATTGACGGATAATTTCTCAAAAGGTTGACAAAGATTTGACGGCGATTTCGAGATTTCGCACGGATGCTGCCCCGAAACATCGCCCGCGGCAACGTGTGTTTCCGGGGAAAACGGTCGAACAGTAAACCTCCGCCCAGCGCATTGCGTCCGGCGTATTGTGTCCGGTGGCGCATTGCCGTCTTGCCGGAAAATGCCCGCGCCCCGCCACATCACCCTACGCTACGCCGCGCCCGTCGCTGCCGTATTGAACATTGAACAAAATCAATACCACGAACTATGGCCTACGAACTATAACCTAATTTCTGATAACCTCCGCCCGCTGTCTTAGAATTTCTTTTTCATTTTCATATACAGTCAACTCGGCGGGCGGTGTCTCATCAGACCCTATGTAGTACTCATAACATTCATAAATAAATCGTCCGTTCTTAAATTTGTACGAACGATTTCCGCCACTGCCCTCAAACTCCAGTGTGCCATTATGCAAAATCAAATCAGGCTTCTCGTCCATTCTCTTGTACAAAGGCCAGACCGCATAGCGCCACGCGTGCCCGCCGGCATCATCAATCCGAATCCTGTATTTGGCGGTATGCAGCAATAAAACCGGCTCTGCAAACACCCTCACGCTTTCGTGCAGCCCGCGTTTCTCCGCTTCAATCAACTCCGCGCGTTTTTGGCGTTCTGTCTTCGATTGATAATTTATCACACGCAGCGCCCCATCCGTATCAAACCACATTTCGCCATTTGAAAACATTATCCCGCGCCATCCCACTTCATCCCAGTCTTTAGCCGGATCAGAAATTACGATTTTCTTTCTGAACGCATCATCGAAAATCTCACCATATCGCGCCATAAACTCCCGTTTGTTTTTGATATCCGGCAATGGATATTCGCGTCGCAAAGGATACGATGTCTTTTCCGCAATTTCCTCCCACTTATTATTGGAAACACGTTGAATGAATTCTTCCGCCACTTTGCGACTGTCGACATCAGTTCCAAACAGCGTGCAGGTAGCGGCAAATGCCAGCAGACACAGGACAATGGAAAAACGCATTCCTTCGCATCTTGGCGGTTTCTCACAAAATTCAATGTTTTTAGGCAAAAACTTTCGTATACCCTCCGTCATTTCTTCCACCATTTCTTCCTCCATTTCTTCCGCCATTTCTTCCGCCATTTTCCCCATTTCTCCCCTCATTTCTTTCCCTTGCCCGTCCCGCCCCGCCTCATCACCGTTGCCCCCTTTGCATTTTCTCATGGCATCCACGACCGAATCCTTTCCAACGCCGCCCGCCATTCTCAGCCAGCGCAATCTCAGCGCCGCTGACTTCGCGAACAACACACTCACCACCGGCGCCCTCCTCCGCATCTACGCGTGGATGCGACTCGCCCGCATCACCGACAACCGCATCCTCGACCTCTTCCGCCAGGGCCTCATCAAAGGCACCGTCACCGGCGGCCAGGGCCACGAAGCCCTCCTCGTTCCCCTCGCCCTCCTCGCCGACAAAAACACCGACGTCGTTTCGTTCACCCACCGCGACCTCGCCGGACACCTCATCTGGAGCCGGCGCCTCTGCACGCACCTCGACCAGTATTTCGCCAACGCCAGCAGCCCCACGCACGCCCGCGAAGGCAACGTCCACCGGGGCGACCCCGCCAACCGCTCCCTCCCCATGATCAGCCACCTCGGCGCGATGGCCTCCAACGTCGCCGGCTGCACCGACGCGCAACGCCGTTCCGGCAAAAACGCCATCGGCATCGCCATCTTCGGCGAAGGCGCCTCCTCCACGGGCGACATTCACGAAATCCTCAACCTCGCCTCGCTGCTCAATCTCCCCGTCCTCTTTGTCATCGAGAACAACCGCTACGCCTATTCGACCCCCTACGAGGAACAATGCGCCCCCGGCGCCGCCCTCTGGCAACGCGCCGCCGGCTACGGAATCGAAGGTCTCGCGCTCGACGGCGCCAACCCCGAACCCGTCGCGGCCACCCTCGCCGCCGCCATGCAAAAAGTGCGCGCCACCTCGCGCCCCATGCTCATCGAGGCAAGCGTCGTACGCCTCCGCGGCCACGCCGCCTACGATACCTGCGACTACTACCAACCCGGCGAAGCCGCGCGCATCGCCGCCGCCGATCCGCTCCCCAAATTCCGCGCCCGCCTCACCGCCGCCGGCCTCGCCGGACAACTCGACGCACTCGACGCCGAACTCGCCGCCTATCTCGAAACCTGCGTCAAAATCTCCCTCGCCGTCCCCCGCCCCGCGCCCGACATCGCCGCGCTCCAACGCGACGTCTACGCCCCCGCCGCCCCCGCCTTCCCGTGGAAACCCGCCATCCACGCAGAACCCGCGCCTGCGTCCGCGTCCGCGCCTGCATCCGCGTCCGCACCCGCGCTCGCCCCCGCTCCCGCACCTGCGCCCGCGCTCGCGCTCGCTTCCACACTCGCATCCGCTTCCGCGTTCGCATCCGCGCCCGCGCTCGCTTCCACCTTCGCACCCACCTCCGCGTCCGCCTCCACGCCTGCTCCCGCCCCTTCCAACAATCCGCAATCCGCCCCCCGCGTTACCGCCCCCCGTGTTTCGAATTTGACGATGGCGCAAGCCATCAACGCCGCCCTTCGCAAAATCCTCGCCGAACGCCCCGAGTCGCTCCTCCTCGGCCAGGACATCGGCGCCTACGGCGGCGCGTTCAAAGTCACCGAACACCTCATGCGCGATTTCGGACGCCCCCGCGTCCTGAACGTCCCCCTTGCCGAAAGCGCCTGCACCGGCTACGCCACCGGCCTCGCCCTCGGCGGCCTGCGCCACATCGAGGAATTCCAGTTCGCCGACTTCTCCACGGAAGCCGTCACCCAAATCACCCAAAACGCCGCCACCTACCGCTTCCGCTCCGGCGCGCAAGTCCCGCTTGTCCTCCGCCTCCCCTGCGGCGGCGGCATCACCATGGGTTCCTTTCATTCGCAGGAACTCGAAGCCC